>JBGSQR010000581.1:0-7118 GCA_041737975.1 Geobacterales bacterium
AATTGCTGGAAACGACAGGGCCATGGTTCGACAAGCCTTAAAAAGTCATTGAGGGAGTCCTGTGATGTCTATTACTACCAGATGAGTGAAAAACTGGGCATGGACAAAATTGTCGAGACAGCCAAAAAATTCATGCTCGGCTCGGCTCTTGGTGTCGACTTGAAAAATGAAAAAAACGGCCTCATACCTTCTCCTGAATGGAAGCAGAAGAGGTTTGGCAAACGCTGGTTCCCGGGTGATACAATTAACGCCTCGATCGGTCAGGGATATGTGCTGATGACTCCGATTCAACTCGCTTCCATGGCCGCTACCATCGCCACTGACGGGAAAATATATCGTCCCACCCTGGTTAAGCGTATCGTTGATCCTGACGGTAAACCGATCAAGGAGTATGCTTCCGAACTGCTCGGTACAACTGGCATTTCCGCCGAAAATTTCAGGCTGGTTAAGCAGGGGCTGTTGTCATGCGTCAATGACGCTGGTGGTACCGGCGGTATGGCCAAACTTGCCGATGTAAAGGTTGCCGGAAAAACAGGCAGTTCTCAGGTTATTAAAATGCGTGACGGGAAGAACAGTTCTCAGTATAAATTTCGTGACCATGCCCTGTTTATAGCCTTTGCACCTTTTGATAAACCTGAAATTGCAGTTGCCGTTGTTGTGGAGCATGGTATGCATGGTGGTTCAGCGGCAGCTCCGATTGCTGGCCGTATGTTACGGGCTTATTTTGATGGCAAAAAGCCTGTTCGCAAGCCTGTAGAACGAACCAGCGATGACATTGAAGAAGAAATAGAAAATAATAAGGCCGTTGTGAAAGAAAAGAAAGATCCTCAGTCTGAAAAGCCAAAATTGAATAATGGTGCCACCAATGATTGATCGCCGCCTTTTTACCAATATCGACTGGACACTGCTGGGACTCGTCATTACAGTCTGTCTGGTCGGGATACTTAATATATACAGTGCAACCACGCCCTATAAGGTTGTCGGTTTACCCTACTACATTAAACAACTGTACTGGATGTCTTTCGGGATGTTCATTGCTTTTGCTGTCGGCAGCATTGATTATCACCTGCTTGAAGACTTCTCCTACTGGTTTTATCTGTTTATTGTGCTCCTGCTGGTGGCGGTTTTTGTTGCCGGCAAAAGTTCCATGGGCGCCAAACGATGGCTCAACCTTGGTTTTTTTAATATTCAGCCGTCGGAGTTGATGAAAATTGCCATTATCTGTGCCATGGCCAGATTTTTTAATAATTTTCATTCGGTTGGCGGCATGTCAGTCAAGGACCTGTTGTTCCCGCTCGGCATTCTGGCGGTTCCGGCCGCATTGATTATGAAGCAGCCCGACCTGGGTACAGCTACATTGGTGATTCTGATTGCTTTTTCCATGATTATTTACGTCGGGTTGCGATGGACCACAATAGTTACGTTTGTTTTAGTAACCATCCCCGTTGTCTGGGCGTCCTGGGCATATCTGCTGCGACCCTACCAGAAAAACCGTGTACTGGATTTTCTTGATCCGGATCGCTCCAGACTGGGAAGTGGTTACCATATTATCCAAAGTAAAATTGCGGTCGGTTCCGGGGGGATCGTTGGCAAAGGATATATCAGCGGTACTCAGTCTCAATTACGGTTTCTGCCGGAGCAACATACGGACTTTGCCTTTTCAGTCTTTGCCGAAGAGTGGGGTTTTGTCGGATGTCTTGTTCTGATATTCTTTTATCTAGGGCTTGTACTTTGGGGGCTTAACATTGCCAGGCGCTGTAATGATCGTTTTGGTGGGTTGCTGGCCATGGGAGTAACCGCCATGCTTTTCTGGCATATTGTGATCAACATAGGCATGGTTATTGGTTTGTTTCCGGTTGTTGGAGTGCCGCTGCCGTTTTTCTCCTATGGTGGTACATCAATGATTACATCCATGGTAGGAATAGGATTGCTGCAGAGTATCAGTATCAGGAAATTCATGTTCTAGAAATAGTCTGCAGCAAATTTCTGTTTTACAGGTTTGGAGGCTATTAAAATGACTGATTCAACAGAACGTAATGATTTGGCCAGTTATGCCTGCACCAGCGCCCAGTCCCTCGGCAGGAAACACCAGGAAGATTTTCGTGACAATCGACCGGCTTTTGAAAGGGATCGTGATCGTATCATACATTGTGCCGCTTTCAGGCGGTTGGAGTACAAGACCCAGGTATTTGTCAATCATGAGGGTGACTATTATCGAACCCGCCTGACACACTCGTTGGAAGTCGCCCAGATCGGTCGTGCAATTGCCCGCAAACTTCATTTAAATGAGGAACTGACCGAGGCGCTGGCATTGGCTCATGATCTGGGGCATACACCGTTTGGCCATACGGGCGAAGAGGTGCTGGATCGGTTGATGTCAGATTATGGTGGGTTTGAACATAATCTTCAGTCGTTCCGGGTTGTGGATGAGCTTGAGGAACGTTATCCCGGTTTTAACGGACTGAACCTGACCTGGGAGCTGCGTGAAGGCATCATCAAGCATGCCAGCCCCTATGATGCCCCCCAATCAACAATGGCAGGTTTTATGCCAGGTGTGATTCCAACAATTGAAGCGCAGTTGATCAACTATGCCGATGAAATCGCTTATAATAATCATGATATTGATGATGGGTTGAAGTCCGGTTATATTACTTTGGAGATGTTGAGTAACATTCCTCTCTGGCAGCAGGTAAGCTCTGCCGTTCGACAGAAATATCCGTCAATAGACGACAAACGCATGGTTTTTCAGACAATCAGTGCTTTAATCGGATTACAGATAACAGATGTGTGCAATACAATTGCACTTAACCTGGAAAAATTCGGGATTAAAACAATTGAGGACTTGCGACTGGTCAACAGGGCGGTGGTTCATTTTAGCGATGAGATTACAGTTCAGAACATGGAGCTGAAAAGGTTTCTGTTTGAAAATCTGTATCGCCACTATCGGGTAGACAAAATGCGGGTCAAGTCTGAAATATTTATCACCAAACTTTTTGAAACCTATCTGACCTATCCGACTCTGCTGCCGCCCAAATACCAGGTGCGTTTTGAACACTGCGGTTTGCACAGGGTCATTTGTGATTACATAGCAGGTATGACTGACCGGTTTGCTCTTGATGAGTACAAACGTTTGTTTGAACCTTATGAAAGGCTTTAGCGGCAGGTAGAAGGTAATGAGGAACAGCAGGAGATATTTCCTGTTATAAGATTTTACCTTCAGCCTTTATTCTTCAGCCTATCAACCTTCTTCATAACAAAAATCCAAAATCCACGTGGTATTTATGAAAATTATTGATTCAATCATTCCAGGCAAGCAATTTATTTCCCTGGAATTTTTTCCACCCAAAGAACGTCAGGATTGGCCGTCTTTTTTTCAGACCGTCGAACAGCTGAAACAGCTGAATCCGTTATTTGCTTCCGTAACATACGGTGCTGGTGGTAGCACACACAGTTCAACGCTTGAAATTGTTACACGCCTTCAGCAGGATTATGGCCTGGAGGCTATGGCCCATCTGACCTGCATCGGTGCAGATGAGGCAGAGGTCCTTAAATTTATGCATGAGCTGGCCAGGGTCGGGGTAAGCAATGTTCTGGCCCTGCGTGGTGACCCGCCTCAGGATGTTGCCGCAGCTAGTGTTACCAATAGTTCCCTCAAACATGCAACTGATCTGGTGACCTTCCTTCGCGGACATCATCCCGAATTCGGTCTGGCTGTTGCGGGCTACCCGGAAACCCATCCTGAAGCTGTTGATGCTGTCACCGACCTGGATTATCTTATGTGCAAGTTTGAAAATGGCGGGGATTTTGCGATTACCCAACTGTTTTTTGATAATCAGCATTATTTTGATTTTGTAAGTCGCGCCCGTGCAGTTGGAGTGACAAAGCCGATCATACCCGGAATTCTGCCGGTGGTTAATTTGAAAGTGATCAAGCGAATCATGTCTCTTTGTGGAGCATCGCTACCGGCAGAATATCTGGCGAAGCTGGAAGATGCCGATAGTCGCGGTGGTGCGTCCGAAGTGCAGAGGCTGGGTGTCGATTATGCCCGTAAACAGGCGGAAGGTCTGCTGGCTGGTGGCGCACCTGGAGTACACCTCTATACATTGAACAGGGTTGATGCAGTGCAGCAGATTGCGGATGGACTTCTTTAGTAAAAACTAATTGGAAAAAGGCAGTCATGAATAAGCCTAAAAAAACAGATGAACAGTATGATTTTTTCGCCTTTTTGTCCCGTATGCGTTACATCAGCCGTTGGGGATTGATGCGCAATACGGTGCCGGAAAATATTCAGGAACATAGTCTTGATGTGGCCGTTATCGCCCATGCATTGGCAATGATCCGCAATACATATTTTGACGGTAAACTGGATGCTAATCGTGCAGCACTTTACGGTATTTTTCATGATGCCAGCGAGATTTTTACCGGTGATATGCCTACTCCGGTCAAACATTTTAATCCAAATTTTAAACGTTCCTTTCATCAGCTGGAAGACAGGGCCAGACGAAAATTACTGGCAATGCTTCCGCCCGAACTGGCACAAAGTTATGAACCGTTGTTCTTTTTTGATGATCAGGAGGAGTATGTCCATTTGGTCAAGGCCGCAGACAGGATTGCCGCATTGACCAAGTGTATTGAAGAAATCAAGTCCGGCAATCTGGAGTTCCGTCGGGCCGGCGCTGAACATGAAGATCAGCTTGCCAAAAGTTCTTTGCCGGAGGTTCGCTATTTCATGGAGAAGTTTCTGCCAGGGTACAGGCTGTCACTGGATGAACTGAATCTTGGATAGACAAATCTTAGTGGTAGCCAGAATGGAGTTAGCATGAAGCCTTCCAAATCCCTGCTGAATAATTGGGTTATTGCAGCGGTTCTGACCGCCATTATGATTGTGCTGTCGCAGTTGGAATGGTATCCGCTTCAAACCCTTGAATACAAAACCTACGATGTTCGCCAGCGCATGCGTCAGAAAAAACCTGACTCTCCTGTTGTGATTGTGGCAATAGATGACCAGAGTATCCAGAAACTCGGGCGCTGGCCGTGGCCACGAACCTATGTGGCCGAATTGATTGATGCTGTTAATGAAGGTAAGCCGTCATTGATAGCAACAAATATTCTTTTTACTGAAGCTGATCGTAATTCCGGTCTGGAAGAGGTTCGTGCCATCAGAAAGCAGATTGAGGATGGCGGCAAAATCGACGCCAGGCTCAACGGTGTCCTTGGAGCATTGAATCAGGCAGAGCGGAGGCTGGATAACGATGCCTTTCTGGCTGAATCCATATCCCGGGCCAGGAATGTACTGCTTCCCATGTATTTCATTCCAGGTCAACAACCGGATACTCGGGCAGATATCGTTGATCAGCTGAAAAAGAACTCACTAAATGCTCCGGATTTCATTTCTTTCCAGTCTGCTTCTGAACAATCATTGCCAATCAAGCCCTTTCTACAGGGTGCCTCTGCGTTTGGTCATCTAAATCTGTTTGCGGATGAAGATGGTACCCTGCGGCGTGAAACGCTCTTTATTCGATATGGGAGCCAGATTTTCCCCTCTTTCGCACTGCAGGCTGCACTAGCATATCAGAATAAAACTGTTGCGGATGTCGGCCTCGCCCCGGGAGCCTTTACTGTTGGCACGACTTCCGTTCCGGTTGACCGGAGCGGGCGGATGTTTATCGACTTCAAGGGTAAATTCGGTACCTTTCCTTATTATTCATTCGTTGATGTGATCAGCGGGCGTATTGCACCGGAAACATTTCATAACAAGATTGTTCTTATAGGGCCGGTTGCAACCGGAATTGCCGGTTTCGAAGTTACACCTGCACAGCCTTCTTTTCCCGGTGTTGAGATTTCAGCCAACGTGATTGATACATTACTTTCAAAGAGTTTTATTTCACGCCCGGCTTGGTCAACTTATGCCGAGATTTTTATTATGCTGGCTATGGGAATCTTTCTGGCCATAGTCCTGCCGAGACTTAATGCCGGTCTGAGTGCCTTGATCTCGGTTTGCGTGCTGATCGCATGGAATGGCTTCGCTGTCTGGCTGTTTGTCAGCCAGGGTGACTGGCTTGGCATGATTGCTCCGTCTTTTTTGTTAATTGCAGGATACATCGTTATTGTATCGCTCCGTTTTATGTTGACGGAAAAACATAGCGAGCTGGTTGAGAGTGACAGTATTGAAACCAGTAAGATGTTGGGATTGTCATTTCAAGGGCAGGGATTGCTTGACCTGGCTTTTGAGAAATTCCGCAAATGTCCCATCGAGGATGAAACAGTCAAGGATCTTTTATACAACCTGGCTCTGGATTTTGAACGCAAACGGATGTTTAACAAGGCCGGAGCTGTCTACGAGCATATTTTTACAGCTGGTGAATACAAGGATGTCAAGGATCGTATTGCAACAATGAAATCGGCTGGTGAAACAATGATACTCGGCACCGCCGGATCCAGGAGGGAAGCTACCGTACTGTTGCAGGGGGGCGGAGCGGCCGGGCCGACCATCGGGCGCTTCGAGATCCAGAAGGAGCTGGGGCGCGGTGCAATGGGAACTGTTTTTCTTGGCAAAGACCACAAAATTAATCGAATGGTGGCTATTAAAACCATTCGATTTGACGAAATTGACCCTGAACAGTCTGCTGAGGTTAAGCAGCGTTTCTTTCGTGAGGCAGAAGCAGCCGGGGCATTGAACCACCCGAATATCGTTACGATTTATGATGTTGGTGAGGATTATGATCTGGCCTATGTGGCAATGGAGCTGCTGGACGGTTGTGATCTGAGCAGCCTTACTAAATCAGATAAGAAACTGCCTTTTGCCGAAGTCCTAAGAATAATCGGAGCCGTTGCCGAAGGTCTGGCCTTTGCTTCAGAGCGCGGAATTGTTCACCGTGACATCAAGCCGGCCAATATTATGCGTCTTAATAACGGCGATATAAAGATAGCCGACTTCGGTATTGCCCGAATAACTGCCACATCCACTACCAAGACCGGCATGGTGATGGGTACGCCAAGTTATATGTCACCGGAACAGGTACTGGGGCATAAGGTTGATGGTCGGGCAGATCTGTTTTCACTGGGAGTGGTTATGTACGAGCTGCTTTCCTGTCGTAAACCGTTTGCCGGTGAAAGCT
>JBGSQR010000024.1:0-10178 GCA_041737975.1 Geobacterales bacterium
ACACCAGAAAATATTTTTAGTGCCGAAAATAAAGATACTAATATCACAGTAGATATTCTTGGACTGGACGGACTGGATGCAATTGAAAAGAAAATCCCTGATGTATATTCAGGACTAAGGGACTATGAATTTTCCGATTACCAACCGCATACAGACCGTTATGACCACACAAACACTGATCTGGCCGAACAAAATAAGATTTTTTCATATCTTACGGAGTTTTCTGATCACTCCAAATCTCTAGCGAATAAATTACAATCATCAATTCATAATAACATAATATTGATTTACAGCCTTGACCAGTTTCTCAATCGCATAATAATGACAACATGCAAATACGAAGGTCTCCACGTATCGGCCAGTTCTGATGAAATCAGCCTAAAAAAACAGATAGAAAATGCAATTTCAAAATCAATCTCTCCACTGATCATTTTCGATTCCCCAAACAGTCAGGATACATTGCGATCCGAAGAACACATTATTACCTTACTAATACAGATACGTGAAATGTATCCAGACCAGGTATCCTGCTTGCAACTCTTCAACTCAGAAAATAATGATTTTCCTATGCGCGCCTTGTTGGCCGGTGCAAACAACATTTTTCCAAGACCTGCAACAGATGGACAACAGGTCGTTTTTACAGAAGAAGTTGTAAAATTTCTAAAAATAATCCAAAAACATTTCCAGACAACGGTTTTAAAACAGTCAGAATTAGTTCTAAATCATTTCAAAGAATGCATGACTGATCTGGTTAAATTACGTGAAGCCACTAAACTTGCATATATTCCCTTGAAATTTTCATCCGTAATGTTTGAACGGTCAATAACCTTCTTTGTTGGAAAGTCTGAGCTAATTGCAAAAAATGAAATTGGAATAAGTTCTCACCAGCAAACAGGGAATCATCCTCCAATGTCACTTAGAATCCCTTTAGATCAGCCATCGATACTGCAGGATATTGTTCAAAGCGGTAATTTTTTCTATGGAGAAAAGGATGACATACTTTTGCATAAACTTCTGTTCACAGATATTGGAATGCCTTTAAACCATATTTATGCTTTAATTCCTATAACAAGCTTTGGCAAAGTTGCAGCAGTGATTTATGCCGATTTTGGTCAAAAGAAATCCCGCTCTGTTCAGATCGAACTACTAAATGTTGTCGCCAAAACAGCTGGATTGGCTCTTGATAATTGTCTATATAGAAAACAACTTGTTAAGCAGAAAAAACCTCTGTAGAATCATTCAATTATTACTTCAGAAAGGATTTTATGGACATAAATATCCTTAATCAGATACTTGAAATTGCTTTTCAGAAGAAAGTTTCAGACATTCATTTTGAAGTTGATAATCCGCCTTTTTTTCGTGGCAGGGGACAACTCATACGCTCCAAGATGCCAAATCTGACGCCCGCTGATACCGAGTTTATAGCAACGCGAATCATGGAAAGCAATGGTCGCCAACTCAGTAAAGAGATAAAAGAATTTGACGCCTCATACTCTTTGGCAAGCGGAGGAAGGTTTAGAGTCAGCATATTCAGACAACGTGGCCACATCGGTATCATTATGCGTGTAATACCACCACATATCGGTGCTTTTCATGAATTAAACCTGCCTCCAATCCTTGAGGAAATCATCAAGGCCCCCAACGGGCTTATTCTTATTACCGGTCCGACAGGAAACGGCAAATCAACAACTCTTGCTTCAATATTAAGATATATCAACGAGAATTTCAGCTATAACATAATTACAATTGAAGATCCGATCGAGTTCATCTTCACATCTAAAAGCAGTTGTATCATTCAGCGAGAGGTCGGCTGCGATACGCAGAATTTTCACTCCGCCTTAAAGGCTGCAATGCGCATGGACCCTGATGTCATAATGGTCGGAGAGATGCGTGACAAAGAAACTATAGACGAATGTATTAAAGCCGCAGAAACCGGGCACCTAGTTTTATCAACTCTTCACACCCAAGGTGCTGTTTCTACAATCAACAGGATCATAGGTAATTTTCCATCTGAGTCCCAGGAGATCATCAGACAACGACTTGCTGATATTCTCGTAGCAACCGTTTCTTTACGACTTGTTAGAGATAAGTCTGGAGAAAATATCCTTCCGGTTGTTGAAATCATGCGCGTAACAACAACTATTCAGGCCTGTATTCGCGAAGGACGTCTGGATGAAATTGAAAAACATATCGAAAATGGTAGCGAGCAGTACCAAATGCAGTCTCTGGATCAGCACCTGCTTAAACTTTACAAGCAAGATCTGATAAGTATAGAGGATGCTAAACGTCTCAGCCATTCCATGGATCTGGAACGAAAACTGATGTTTGACTGACAAAAAAAATCATTCCTCTGAAACAAATAAACCCGCTATTGCGGGTTTATTTGTTTCAGAGGAACTCTAGGGGAATGTGATCAATAATACTCTTCAGTGTAACCAGGTATTTTTTCCAAAAAACCTGGGGTCTTTTCAGCTACACTAATGGCAGACTCAACATCCTGAATCAAACGCTCGCGATCTTTAGGGTAGCTCCCGGCAAGATTCAGAAAATTTGATACATGATTAGAGCGCAGGATTGTTTTGCTCGGGTTGAGATTTCTCACCATTTCCAGAACTTCAAACATCAAAGTACGATGATCGCATAACTGCAATCCCTTGATAAAACTTTCGTTATGCCTGTGAAACATTGTCAACAAAGAAAAATATTCTGGATTAACACGATTAACCCACGCAGCTGTAGCACGAGCATGCTCCAGACTCCTAACCTTCCCAGCCAACCCCAAAATAGCGGTAACTGACAATTTTATTCCGGCATTGCGTGCTTTTAATGCCAGTAGAGCCATATCTTCAGTACCATACCCCTTATCAACGGTCGCAAGAGTAGCTTCATCACCTGACTCCAAACCAAAATAAAGCACTCCCAGCTTTAAATTTTTAAGCTGCTCCAGTTCTTCAGCACTCTTTCCGTCTATACTTACAGGCGAGGCATAGGCACCTACCCTATTCAGACTCGGAAAAGTCGCTGACAGTGCCTCAAGAATAATAACCAGCCCCATCATCGGGTAGACCAAGGCATCTCCATCAGCCAGAAAGACTCTTCTAATGCCTGCACGATAATGAGCTGGAACAGATTCTATTTCAGCAAGGATCTCATCAACAGGCCTGATTCTAAAATGTTTGCCTTTATACATCCCGCAAAAGGTACATTTATTTCTGGAGCATCCGATAGTAATCTGAAAAATCAGACTATTCGCCTCACTTGGTGGACGAAACAACGGTTCAACATATTTAATACGCATTCTATAAACACCATCTCATTTCATTTTTATGTTCATCAAATAAATCTAGTGCCCACCACCGGTAATTAGGGCGAAGATCATCAGTGCCAGCAAGCCAAGACCTGTAAACAGAGCAATAAAACCAAATCCTTTGACCAGGAAGTCGTAAATGATGCTGCTTGGCTTTTTGCATACGAACTGCTCAGTAATTCCCTCTTCCTCGTAACGCTTCCACTGGTCTCCACGCTCTTCAATCATTTCCTCTTTATCGATCTGACCGTTGAAGATAACAAAGTCCATCGGGAACTTCTCAGGTCTACCATGGGTATTAAAAAAGTGGACGGTGAAGATAAAACCGGTCGCCAATAGCGCTTCATCTGAATGAATAATTGTGGCCACATTAAAAACCCAACCTGGCAGAAACATACCGAAAAATTCCGGGAACCAGAGCATTAAACCGGACCCGCCGATAGCAAACATACCCCAGAACACCGCAACAAAGTCAAACTTCTCCCAATATGTCCAGCGCTCGAAAGTTGGCTTAGGCCCTTTAAAGAAGAACCATTTCACCATTGCAGTTACATCCTTGATATCACGCAGATTAAAACAAAGTGAATCAGGCCCGAATAGACGCTGAATCGGACCGCCCTTGATATCTTTTCTGATAAAAAGAAAGTGAACACTCATGGCCAAAGCAGCTGCAAAATAGACAAATGTCATTACAGCACCGACACGATGCAAGAATGCTGCGTTGGCAGTTCCCCCAAACATGTTCATCATTGTTATTGCCCAAGGCTGAGTACTGAACTTGAGCGGCAGACCTGTAAGAGAAAGCAGAAGGAAGCTGGTAATAACAATTACATGAAGAATTACATGTGTACGTCGGAAACGACGATACTGTTTCTTTGCCTCAGGAATAACATGGTGATGAGTACCGGCAGCAAGTAAAGCAGCTTTTTCCCTGTTTTCAACAAAACCACGGAACATCCAGAGGACAGAATGAAACCAGAAAACCGTAAAGGTTACAATCAACAGACCAGTCATCGCAATGAACGTATAATACATAATCGGGTATTTCTTGCGGTCCCCCATATCACCATGGGAGTAAAATTTGGCAAAAAGCGGCGTAGCATTGGGGTGACAGACTGAACACTGCTTAACGAGATTAGCCTCATTCAGTGAGGACTGAGGGTCGCTTTTTGGTAAAACTGCATGGGCGGTATGACAATCGGCGCAACCTGCCACCTTGTCTGCAAAACCAAGTCGGTAATTTTTGCCATGATAGCTTTCAAGGTAAGATTTAACAGCCACATTTGTAACATTATTTCTGGCCATCATTTTCTGATCACTGTGGCACTTCAGACATACATCTGTGTGAGCTTTGCTGCCTTTATGATCTTTAGAATTAGCCACCTTCTCAACAGCATGAAGATTATGACAGTCATGGCATGCGGCAGAATCCATATTGCCTTTTGCAACGCCCTTCCCGTGAACTGAATTCATATAAACAGATTCTTTTTTATGGCATTGGACGCATTTAGCTACAGCAATCCGCTTATCATTTTTCCAGTAGTTATGTGTATGAATATCCGTATGACACTGTGCGCAGGTTACACCTTTTTCAGCATGAACACTGGCGTAATGCTCTGAATTCTGTTTTTTGTGGCAGAGTTCACACTGCACCTTTTGAACTTTAGTATCACCCTGCATATGTTTGAGCAAATCAGTGATATCCGTATGACAACTGGTGCAGGCATTTTTACCATGCACGGAGGCAGCAAAGTCTTTGACAGTAAACTTATTGCCGTGACATCCTATACAATAGACAGGATCTATGGCCATTCCTTGCTCGGATTGAGCAGGATTTGCCGATGTAATAATAAGAAAAACCAGCGAAAACATTCCAATTAATTTTGAAATCATAGACACATTCCTCAAATAAAATTTATAAAATCATATATTAAACTTTAAACAATCAGTTTGTAGCAAAGCTACTTATTCTTGTGGGCTCCAGTTGCCATATTACTTGGAATTCCATGACAATCGCTACAATTTGTAGTGAACAGCTCGTTACCGATATCAGCTGGATGAACAAACTGATTAATCTGCTTGCCTTTTGGGATATTTTCCTGAACCTGGCTTACAACTTCATGACAAATATTACAGTCTTTTGAAATAACTTTTCCGGCAGCATTTTTATGTTTGCCGTCATGACACCGGAAACAGCCATTTGTATACAAGTGACCAATATGATTAGGGTAAGATCTCCAACTAACTTTCATTTTAGGAAAATAATTACGAGTATAGATATCCTGAACCTGCTCAATAGCCGTATTCAAGGATGTCTCCTTATTCTTGGTGATTTCCGGATAGTTTTTGGAATAGTAATCATTCAAACCTCTCTTAATAGCATTAACTGCTTCATCCGAAGAGGCATATGGTTTTTCCAGCAGATCAACCGCAATTTTTTTAATATAAGGTAGGCCGCTATCAATTGTTTTCGAAGTCAGGTGCTTATCAAGTTCTTCAGACGGAGAATGATAAACATGCGCAGGGCGATTATGGCAGTCTGTGCAATCCATTATCCGTTTGGCAGAGGAATTAATCGCCTCTCTCGAAAGCGGTGTTGCAGAATCTGTATATTCAGTGATCTTTCCATCCTTACCTTTAACAGCTATGTAAGGTATGGTCATTCGTGCTTCATCACCGGCAATATATGTAACCTCACGACCAACATGCCAATGAATACCTGTTTCATTGGGATTCTTTGGTGCATCGCCAATCTTGATGTTCATATTAATTTCGCGCCTGGAGTTTTCTTCGTTTGTTGCGAAATGATAAAAAGTTCTGTATTTACCGGCATAAAATTTTTCGGGCCAATGACAATGTTCACAAGTATTTCTGGCCGGTCGCAGATTATGTACCGGTGTAGGTATTGGAGTTGGCCAGGAATGGGTAATAACCCCCAAAACCTGGCGTAACCCGGATATTTTTGCATTAATATAAGCCTCTGCCCCAGGCCCGACGTGACACTCTACACATTTTACATTTGCATGCGAGGAATTGCTCCATGCGGTATATTCCGGCTGCATAACCTCATGACAGAGCTTACCGCAAAAACCACTGGACTCTGTGTACTCAACGCCTTTAAAAGACGCAAAAGCAATCAGGAGCATGAAAACAACCGTAGCTGAAACAAAAAAAATGGAGAGGTTAAGAACACGTCTATTATTAAAATCAATCTTGGGAAGATTGGGAATGCCAAGTTCAGGATGTTTCCTCAAATTACTTCTAACTCTCCATGCACCTACAGGAATCAGTATCAATCCTGTTATCAAAACAAGAGGCAAGGCAAAATAAACAAAAAAACCAAGATATGGACCTTTAAATCCACTGAAAATGTCGACCAGAATGAACACCACCAGCATAATTGTTGCAACAAGCGCAATCAAAACACCAATGATACTGAGAGCATTCATCAAGTACTTGTATATGCTCGGCTTAATCTCGCTCATGGGTTCTCCTTCTGTTTTGACAGCTTTTCATCTGCAGGGCTGGTTTAAATTAAATATGTATTTATAATTTTGGACACTGCTGAAAGCAGTTAAAAGAAGGGCTGCAATTTTTCAAAGGAAAAAACAGAGGAATACATTAAAAACCTGACAGGCATAGTGCCTGTCAGGTTAAACCAAGAAAAAAAATTTTAACTAAAAGTTAGATATGACATTTTTTACAGGTAGTTGGACCTTTTTGCATTGTGGTGTGGCACTCTTTACACATTTTATGCGCCACATCTTTACCGAATCCATCTATTTTGCCACCAGCTTCTGCGGTATGGCACTTTTTGCAATCACTAACTGCTGCTGCATGAGACTTGTGATTGAACTTAACGTTTTTCTTCATTTCAATAACATCAGGAACTGCCGCAAAGGATGCACTGGCAAATACAACAATGGTAGACACAGCAATAAGTATTGATTTCATAGGTTTCTCCATTCTTTTTTTGAGATTTAGTTCACAATTGCAAAACCGGACATTAAACTTGAGTTATTATATGTGTATTGGTAGCATTTTACAATATATTATTTGAATTTAAAACAGTCATCAAACACTATTAAAAGATAATTATTTCACCACTATTTAACAGTTTTAACAAAATTTATTCTGGTAAGTGTTGACACCTGGATGTATACTCTCGAACAACGTTATAGTAATTATACAGGGGAATCTCACATGAGCAAGATCATCAGGATGACATTTTTATTTTTTGTGATAATGGCGGGAAATTGTGTATTTGCTGAAGATGTTAAAGATATAGCCTTTAAATTTAAAAATGCAGAAAAAGTTGTTTTCAGCCACCGGCAACACCTCTCTGTCTACAACAACTGCCGTATCTGTCACAATACCATTTACAATCTCAAGCAGCGCAAACGCTTTACAATGGCTGAAATGGAGCAGACTAAATCCTGCGGAGCCTGCCACACCGGTGCCAAGGCCTTCAGTGTTTCTCTGGACAAGGACTGCGTCCGGTGCCATACAGGCAAACAGCGCGAAGTTACGTATAAAGTCAAAGGTGCAGGTAATGTACAGTTCAGCCATGCCACCCACTTAACTAAGGCAGCAGGCAGCTGTAAAAGCTGCCACAACGGCAAAATAATTCCGGCCAACCTGAAACCGGTTAAAATGATTGAGATGGAAAAAGGGCGCACATGTGGTGCCTGCCATAACGGTAAAAAAGCATTTACAGTTGCCGGCAACTGTGACCGATGCCACAAGGGATTTAAACCGGGCAATATCAGCTATAAAACTTCAGCAGGCGAAGCAAAATTCAGTCATGATTCTCATCTTCAGGTATATAAATGTTCTGATTGTCACACAAAGTCTTTCCCCTTCAAAGCAGGTACTCTAAAAGCTACAATGACCGACATGGAAAAAGGCAAGTCGTGCGGAGCATGCCATAACAATGGTAAGGACGCCTTTACTGTTACGGAAAACTGCAACAGCTGTCACAAGACCTACAAGCCAGGCAACATAACGTATAAAACCTCTGCCGGTGAAGCAAAGTTCAGCCATGATTTCCATCTTCAGGCATATAAATGCGCTGATTGCCATACCAAATCATTTCCATATAAAGCCGGAACCTTGAAAGCAACTATGGCTGATATGGAGAAAGGTAAATCATGCGGAGCCTGTCATATCAAAGGTAAAGATGCCTTTTCAGTAAAAGACGATTGTGATAAATGCCATAAGATGTAGAGTCAATAAATAACTTGTGAAACAAGAAAAGCCCCATTCAAATATGAATGGGGCTTTTCTTGTTTAGTGCAGTAAAATGTATTTAACTACTTATTTCCCACCATAACTATGCAACCCGGACAGCAGCAGGTTAACACCTAGATAGCAGAACAACGTTGCTGCAAACCCGAAGATCGACAGCCAGGCAGCTCTTTTACCAACCCACCCTCTTGTAAATCGTGCGTGCAGGAAAGCCGCATAAATAAACCAGACTATCAACGACCAGGTCTCTTTCGGATCCCAGCTCCAATATGAACCCCAGGCATAATTAGCCCAGGCGGCACCAGTAATTATCCCCAGCGTAAGCAAGGGGAAACCGACCATAATTGACTTATAGTTCATATCATCCAGGATGCGAATTGGCGGGAATACTGACAGAATGCCACCTGCAGATTTGTCCTTTTCGTCCTTTTCAAAATTGGCCTTGATCAGGTACATGATGGAGACGCCACAGGCAACAGCAAAGGCGGCGTATCCAAGAAAGCATGTTACAACATGATAAAGCAGCCAGTTACTCTGCAAGGCAGGCATCAGTGGGCTGATCTTGTCATCCATCATTACCAGCTTACCCAGGGCATCGCTGCCGGTAAAACTAGCGACAGAAAACATCTGGGCCCAGGCCAGACTGAACAGGGCAAAAGGCATAACAAACACGCCTACGATCTTGTATTTGTATTTTATATCGATGATCAGGAAAATCAAAACGATGGTCCAGGAGAAGAAGACAATAGATTCATACATGTTGGATAGCGGTGCGTGGCCATAACCCAGGTTATAGGATTCTATCCAGCGCAGTCCGATTGCAACGGTATGCAGGGCAAGTCCGGCATAAGCAAGATATGTGGCTATGGCTCCGACTTTCTTATTCTTGACGGTCAGCAGAATAAGAAATGAAAACATGGAGAAGAAATATAGCAATCCGGTCCAGTTCAATAGTTGGGTACTAATAAGGTTCTGTGAAACTCCACTCATATGTTAACCCCTCTCTTTGACGCATTCTTTTAGTTTTTCAGATAGCTGTTCAAACTCAATTTCAAATGCAGCCTGATTCTTGTTTACATTGCCATACATGAAGACGTGACCTTTTTTGATTACCACCCAGATCCGTTTGTGTGACATGAGAAAGGCGATGTAGAGACCGATGATCATCAAAGTGCATCCCAGCCAGACAAACCAGACGCCTGGGTCTCTGGCGACCTGAAGGCCGGTATACATCTTTTCCTCTGTGCCTTTGTAGTGAAGGATGTAATCCCAGTTATGCTCTTTGGAATGTTTGGTGTTCAAGTCCTGATGGTTGGCGTATATGACAAATTGTTCAGTTTTGCCATTTGAGTTAAGCAGTTCGACTGCGGCAGCCGGGCCTGTATGTCCGGCTTCAAATGGTGAGATATCTGCTGTGGTTTGGGCAACTTTTAAAATACTACCGTCTGGCAGCATTGCACCGGAGTCGGCTCCGACGAGCAGCGGGGTTTTATTTTTTCCGTTTTTGTCTGTTATTTCAAAGAAGAAGTTGCCGGCATTGCCGTAACTGGATTGATAGAAGGTAATACCCTTGTATTGCAGTGGATCGTTAACAACTATTCTGGCGTTTGTGTAGTCTTTGACC
>JBGSQR010000336.1:0-2354 GCA_041737975.1 Geobacterales bacterium
CCATCCACCGCTTGAATCACGTCGTAACCAAATCTTGCAAGAACTGATACGACAAGCTTGCGAACATCAGCATCATCCTCAGCCAGCAGGATGGTTTCAGTGCCACCCTGCGGTAGTGCCGTCTGTATTGTCATTATCTCCTGATCGGAATGTTCTGCTTCGTAAATTGGCAAGTATATTTTAAAAGCCGTACCATGCCCCGGTTCACTGTAGACGTTAATAAAACCGTCATGCTGATGGACTATACCATAAACAATCGACATGCCCAGGCCGGTACCTTTACCGACCTCCTTGGTTGTATAAAACGGTTCAAAAATCTTTTTACAGGCTTCTTTGTCCATTCCGCTGCCGGAGTCGGATACTGTCATAACAGCATAACGACCAGGCTCGGTACGGTCAAATTCATGGGCATTTGAAGCTCTTATGGCCTGAAATCCTGTTTCTATAGTCAACAGTCCGCCTTTCTGCATGGCATCTCGGGCATTGGTGGCCAGGTTGATCAGGACCTGTTCTATCTGTCCCGTATCGGCGTATACTTTAAGCTGATTTTCAAAGGTTATGGTCTTTAGCTGTATGTCCTCTCCAATGATCCTGATAAGGAATTTTTTAATATTATTAATAACATCATTCAGGTTGACCGGCGCAAGAGTCATAACCTGTTTGCGACTGAATGCTAGCAGACCTTTTGTGAGCTGAGCTGCCTTTTCCGCAGCGGCAAGCATGTGATCAATCTCCTCTTTTTGATGAGTATCCAGCTTATCGTCCATTTTTAGCATTTCACCATATCCACTGATCACTTGCAGGATATTGTTGAAGTCATGTGCGACACCACCTGCAAGCTGTCCAATGGCCTCCATTTTCTGCGATTGCCGGAGTTGTTCTTCAAGCTGGATACGTTCGTTCAACATTCTGGATAACTTGATCGAACTAAAACTTAATGATGAAACCATACTGGTAAGTTTTGCGTAGAACTGTATACCGGCATTGGCTGTTTCACGGCTGAAGCGAGGCACACGTTCGAGTGCAGCCAGGTATTCCTTTTCATCGAAACCATAGCGCCGGGCCTGTTCACGAAATTGTTCCACATCCGGTACTTCATCATCGTAGAAAAATTGTCCGATGAAGATGTTGCCCACATGTTTTCCTCCGACTACAAGAGGGGTAACCATGTCCCACATATTGTTCTTGCAGCGATAGTGTTTGTATGCTCCTAAAGGTACGTCATTAGTAAGCATTGTGTCGCTTTCAGTGCAATTTTTCAGGGAGTCCGGATGGCACCTGTGAAATTTTGTACAGATGTCCTGCCAGCCTACAGCAACCAGAACCTTGCCGGAGATGTCAAGTACCGCACCCAGCATGCCGGTAATATGGTAAAAATCCTCCAACATTGACTGCAGCATTTTGCAATCAATAATGTCAGACAGTTCTAAGGTCTCTATATCGCCTTCCGGCTCAAGGATTGCTCTAAGTTTATTCAGGACCGTACCTTTACTTGCCTGTAAAGCCTCCTCTGTCCTCCTGTGCTCATCAATCTCTTCTTCAAGGATGACAGTCTGCTCCTGTAAGTTTTCCTGGGCAATTTGTCGTTCTGCTAATTCCTCCTCCAGTTGGAGTGTTTGTTGGTACAGTTTTTCTTCCATTGATTTGCGTTCGGAGATGTCCCGAGATACTGCCAGCAGATTCTCTGGATTTCCATCCGCACCTTTAACTGGTGTAATGATGACATCCCAGTATTTTGGAGTGCCGTCCTGTATTGAAGAATAACCCTCAAAACTGCCTTGATGGCCCTCTTTGGCTTTGGCAATTGCCTTACATGCAGCAATACGATCTTCCCCTTGCCAAAAATCTTCATACGATCTGTTAATAAACTCATCAATATTCCTGATGCCAAGTCTGAGTTGCCCTTCTGCATTCATGTACTGTAAATGCCCATCCAGATCCAGGAGTATGATGCAGGCAGTGCTGCTGTCGATAATACTTTGATAAAGTGAATTGCTTTCTTGCAATGCCAGCACTTGTTTGTTCAATTGGGTGTTTAATTCACGATATTCGTCGAGTGATTTTGTAAGATTGGTTACATCTTCATGAAGCATGCGACACCTCTAGTACGGTTATAAGCGCACAGGTATTTTTACTTTAAAACAATGTTATCGCTAGTACATGGTTTTGCATAGTTTTTTAGATGCTAGACGGATTAAAATTATTTTGTGTACATAGCCGGTGCGCCTGGCAGAGTCGGCCAAGGTCGGGTTGTGTGTCCAGCTGCTTGGAGAGAGGTTGAAGAGCGTGTTGCCGAAGAGGTGGTGAGGATTTGAATTTGGAATGGGATGATTGATAATAGAGAATAGATTTAA
>JBGSQR010000077.1:0-9297 GCA_041737975.1 Geobacterales bacterium
GCTGCAGACGGTTTTAGACCTGTAAATGCCATATATTCAACCTTTGTCCAGCGTGCCTATGACCAGGTATTTCATGACATCTGCCTGCAGAAACTACCGGTAACAATCGCCATGGACAGAGCGGGCCTGGTGGGAGATGACGGACCGACACATCATGGAGTAATGGATTACTCCTACCTGCGCCATTTACCTGGCATCACAATGATGGCTCCAAAAGACGAGAATGAGCTTCAGCACATGCTAAAAACCGCCATCTACTCAGGATCGCCCATGGCCCTGCGCTACCCACGCGGAACCGGCTACGGAGTTGAGCTTGAAAAGAACATCAGAACATTGGAAATTGGCAAAGGCGAGATTCTTCTTGATGGAAACGACCTGTATATCATTGCCATAGGATCTACAGTTTATCCGGCTCTTCAGGCGGCAGAACTTCTCAAAAAGAACGGAATCAATGCAGGAGTTGTCAATGCCCGGTTTGTAAAACCGCTGGACGCTGAATTGATTATATCCGTAGCGCAAAAAACCGGAAGAATCATCACCGTTGAAGAGAATCTGCTGCAAGGTGGCTTCGGCAGTGCCATACTGGAACTTCTTTCAGACAACAAGCTCCAGAATATCAAGATCAAACGTTTAGGCATACCAGACAGCTTTATTGAACAGGGCAGCCAGGCCCAGTTAAGAAAAGATCTGGCCATTGATGCCGAAGGCATCGCAATTGCCGCTGAAAAGTTTGCCCGGTCATAAATAACGAGCATAATTTTAATAATGTCTATAAAGTAGCAATGTAAATAATTGCAAACAGAGTAACACTCGAAAGGAATTTATTCAGATGCGTTTCCCCATGCGACTCAACTATGATTTGACCAAATACATAATGAGCAACAAACTTAACAAGATCGAGAAATACCCCTTGGTCCTGATGTTGGAACCGACCCATCTCTGCAATCTGGCCTGTTCAGGCTGCGGTCGTATCAGAGAGTATGCCGACTCAATCAAAGAAATGATGTCTCTTGAGGAATGTCTGCACTCAGTTGACGAATGCCCGGCTCCGGTTGTCACTATAACCGGTGGCGAACCATTCCTGTATCCCCATATTTTTGAACTGATTCAAGGCACGCTGGATCGCGGAAAGCACATATATCTCTGCACCAATGCCCTGCTGCTTGAAAAAGCGCTAGAGACCCTCAAGCCTCATCCAAACTTTACCCTCAACATCCACATGGACGGCCTGGAAGAAACTCACGACCGCATTCTGGAGCGGAAAGGCGCCTTCAAGATTGCTATGGCTGCAATAAAAAAAGCCAAGCAACTTGGGTTCCGGGTCTGCACAAATACTACCATTTTCAATGAGACAGACCTGGTGGAAATTGAAATGCTCTTTACCCACCTGGAAGAGATCGGTGTAGACGGCCTGCTGGTTGCTCCCGGCTTCGGTTATGAAGCTGTAGGTGAAAAGCTGTTTCTGGAGCGCCGCGACATTGAACGCAAATTTGCCGATGTTTATGAAATGAGCAAAAAACACCGCTTTTTCTCTACCCCAATGTATCTGCGTTTCCTCAAAGGTGAAAAGAAGTTGGAATGTACGCCATGGGGCAATCCGACCCGTAATACACAAGGCTGGAAAGCACCCTGTTACCTGATCACCGATGCCCATTATCCGACCTACAAAGAGATGATGGAAAAAACCGAGTGGGAAAAATACGGCGTTGGCAAAGACAGCCGCTGCGCCCAGTGCATGATGCATTGCGGATTTGAACCAACTGTTGTTAATGAAATCGGCAAGAGCTGGAAAGACGTTTGGGAAATGTTTATCTGGAATTTGACCTGATAAAACCATAATATTTTGTATACCATTAAATAAAAGCCTCTGATAAATCAGGGGCTTTTTGTTTTTAAATTATTAAAGCGCAGAAAATCCACTAGCGAAAAAATAATTGTAAACTATTTTTGTGTAGTAAGTTGCACTTAGTTAAAACAATTGTATATTTATTATCACTGTTGAATATACACATTGGAGAGCCCCTATACGACAAACCATCAAAAACCTGAATTAATTTCTTAATCAAATGCTGATAACTGGAGAATTGTATGTCACGAATTGATCATGCAGAGTTAACTAAACAGGGTAAAGTCAAGTTTGGTATTGCCACAAAAATACTTCTGGCGGCGTCTTTGGCATTGGTGACAGGTCTGGTAATCGTCGGAGGATCTGCAATATATCTTGAAAAGCAGGCACTGATCGGGTTGCAGCGCGAAAACAGCCTCAACTTTGTCAACATCATGGGTGATGACATAAAAATTGCCATGATGGCAGATGATATGAAAAAGGTGGATGCCTATACAAAAGATGTCATCGAAAAGAAACGCGCCTTGTCTTTAACTGTCTACAATGAAAAAGGTGAAGAGCGCGGAACCGGGGCAAAGGGCAACACCAATGTTGCCCAGGTCTTGAAAACAAATCAACTGTTAAGTACCGAAGGCATGCTAAGTGGCACACATACTCTTGAAACCGTTTTGCCACTTCCCAACGAAACCCGCTGTCAGGGCTGTCATGATAAAGACGCCAAAATGCTTGGCGCTATAAAACTTACCACCAGCATTGAACAGGGATATTCCGCCAGCAGAAAAGCCACCATCTGGCTTTTTGCCTCAGGAGTGATCGCTCTAGTGGTCAGCCTTTTAGGCCTGATGACTGTCTTGAAACTGACCATCACCAGCAAGATCAACGACTTTGTTGTCAAAGTTACAGATCTGGCCAGAGGAGAAGGAGACCTGACAAAACAGATCACAGTAAAATCCAATGATGAGTTTGGCCTTCTGGCAACGGAAATCAACTACCTTGTTGATAAAATCAGGAACATTATTTCCCAGATTGCAGTTACAAGCGAAAAAGTTTCCTCATCGGCAGCAGAGCTTCAGACCACTGCTGCCAATATGGCTTCAGGAGCAGAGCAGGTCGCCTCTCAGGCTGCGACAGTATCAACTGCCGGTGAGGAGATGTCAGCCACATCCGGCAGTATTGCACATAACTGTCAGATGGCTTCGGAAGGTTCTCAACAGGCCAGTGCGGCCGCTGTTTCCGGGACAGCGGTTGTCAATGAGACCATCAGCGTTATGAACAGCATCTCGGAAAGAGTCCGCGTCTCTTCAAAAGCTGTTGAAAGTCTAGGTAACCGTTCGGATCAGATCGGTGAAATTGTCGGAACAATAGAAGACATTGCAGACCAAACCAATCTGTTGGCTCTGAATGCCGCCATCGAAGCTGCCAGAGCAGGAGAACAGGGG
The DNA here is from genome assembly GCA_041737975.1 of Geobacterales bacterium. GTDB lineage: Bacteria > Desulfobacterota > Desulfuromonadia > Geobacterales > Pseudopelobacteraceae > JBGSQR01. Next base: position 3,286 of record JBGSQR010000077.1, read on the forward strand.
AGAGGTTTTGCTGTTGTTGCCGATGAAGTACGTGCTTTGGCAGAGCGCACCACACGAGCCACCAGGGAAATCGGCGAAATGATCAAGGCGATACAGCAGGAAACCAAGGGTGCTGTGATTGCCATGGTAGAAGGTGTCAGCGAGGTTGCCAAGGGTAGCGAAAAAGCCTCCGACTCAGGACGGGCCCTTGAACAGATACTTCAACAGATCAATGATGTGAACTCTCAGATTCATCAGGTTGCCACAGCTGCCGAAGAACAGACTGCAACAACATCTGAAATCAGTCACAACATGCAGCGCATTACTGAGATAGTTGCTGACACCTCAAGAGGCGCAAGAGATTCTGCTTCTGCCGCCAATCAACTTTCTGAACTTGCCAATGATCTGCGCAGAATCGTCAGCCAGTTTAAAATTGCCTAAATTTACCCAGTTATTTTCTGATCTGATTTAATAAATTAAGGCTGCCTCAATCAGGCAGCCTTAATTTATTATCTAACACATTAAAACCAAACTCTATTTCCGATCACGAGACAACATATTCTGCAGAAGATTGCAGACAAGATCACGAGTTTCTCTTGAATCTGTCGCATTATCTGCATTACTGCCTGTATTTTTAAAAATGCGCAGCATTCCATTGATTGGACCAGTAATTGATTTGGTAATCCAGGTTGCTATACCCAACAGAATTCCGACAACGACCAGCCCCAAAATGGCATTCCACTTGAGAAATGAAGTTTTCAATTGGTTGAAATAATCTTCTTTATTCACACCTGGCACAACAAACATATTCCATTTTTTAATGTATTTGAATGCAACGATCTTTTCCTGACCTGTACTAACTGCCTTGTATTCAAATATCCCGCCTTCCTTCTTTTGCCTGATCTGATCGATATGCGGCTGTCCTGCAAGGTTTTTACCCTCGCTTGTTGAATGCACAGTCAAAACACCGCTGTCGTTCATCAAAAAAACGTATCCACTTTTGCCAAGCTTGATCGAGTTGATCATTTTCTTAAATTCCGGCTGTTGTATAGCTTCAGGATTGGTGTTCGAGATATAGGTCAGATTTTTTTCAAGAGATTCTGCCACTGTGGAAACGTCATTGTACATAATCTCCTTGATCGAACCGACGGCAATGAAATACGAAAATGTCACACTGATTGCCAACAGAACGGCACTGGCTCCGGCAAAAAAAACGAGTTTTGATTTTATTGTATTCAGCATTTGCACTCCCCCATCTATTTAGTTAATAGCAGCATAAGAATAATTAAATGTTTTCGTAACAGGTGTTATAAACCAGCAAAAGAAATATCTTTAGTGAATATTCCACTGGTAGCGGATTCAACTGTAAGGACGTCACCAGGCCTGGCTTCCAAAGCTTCTGAAGCGGCCAACGTCAGGGCAATTTTATCACCCGGTAACTGTCCTGGTTCGGACTTAGTGTGCCTGATTGAAAAAATCTTGCTCTTATTTGTTGCCTTGTTTGTAAGCTTCAGTTTTTTGATTGGTGCCGGTATGGATAAATTTGTGAGGTACTGAGCCAGCAGTTCATTTATGGCGGCTTCTTCCTTCATCTGATCCCATTGGATTTTTGATGAAGCTGTCATGGAATCTACTGTAAGCATGACGCCTTTTCCATCTCTGCGCAGTTCTTGTGTTATTGACACCTGAGGTGCAACAGGCAACGAAATCGTCGGCTGAACTAATAATGGCGAATCTCTTGATGATTGAATGGATTTTTCAAGTTTTTTCTGAGCAACACTTAGTGACATGTTAAAAAGCTGAAGATTAAGCTTTTGTTCGCAAATCAGCAGTAGAAAACCGCCTTGTAAAGGTTTTACAATAATCCTGTTGTTACTGAATCGCAGGTCCAGCAAGTTTACACCGCCGGTAGCCTCGTTGATTCCTATCAAACTATCGGCAATCAGATCTGTAGTTTCTTGAAGCTTTTTATTGTCATAGTCAGTCAGCAATGCTCTGCAAAGCAATTTACCGTCAATATCGCATAGCAAACTTCCATGAACTCCCTGAATTTTGTTGATCTGCTCTAAAACAACCTCCATACACAATCCCTCCAAATTTAACACCATTTTCAAGAGTGGACTTCAGTTCAGTTTCATAACACCGTTTAATCACAAACATCCGGCGGGATATTCACACAAACCCTCTAATAATGCAATAGTTAAATAATACAGTTTATCTAAACAACACTCTAGCAGGAAAGAGCTAATCGATAGGCACAGCACAACAAAACACTGTTATACATAAGCACTTGATATGTAAAATAAATCCAGAGGGAATTAAAGTTGAGTTGATGGGGTGATTATGTAAAGCGAGGAGCTATCAATTTCTGTGATCAAAATCACAATCTACAAAGTATTTCATATGACTGTAAAAAAAAATTACAGTATTTCTATCTGACTGGCCCTGACAATGATTGAATCCTGCCTGAAATGCAGCTCAAGCCTCTCCCGGAATGCTATCCACCAGTTGCGGGTTAACTCCTTTGCCATGACTTCATAAATAATAATCTCATCTCTTACTGCAGAATTATTACCTTCTTTCCAGACCCCTTCTGCTGGAGACCTGACATAGGTGGTGATTCCACCAAACTGATCAGTAAGTTCGTCTCTGACCTGCAGATACATTGACTGGGGGAAAGGATGCCCTTCGTTATCGCATAGCGGTAGTAACAGTTGAATCAAGTACATGGGATGACCTCTTGTGGGGCCCTGATCATTGCATCTTCAAGCTATCACATGATAATGTATTGTCATAGCGTAACGTAATTATCATCATTTTCAGGAGTATTTATGTCTGATACATGTAAAGGCTGTCCACAAGCAGAACCGGATTTTGACCCCAAAAATCATGACAACATGATACAACCGTTTTGCAAAAACTGCACTAGGACAATCACTATCAACCCTTCAGCCGATGCACATAAATTTGTCTCGCTGATAGGATTTCTGACCGCAGCTAAAAAGTCATAGTACAGCCCTTTCAATCAAACCAGGCATGGAGAAAGCTATGACTAAATACATCGTCGCCATTGACCAGGGCACCACGAGTACCCGCTGCATGATCTTCAACCATACCGGTGAGGCGGTTGCCATTCATCAGCTTGAACACGAGCAGATTTGTCCGCAACCGGGCTGGGTGGAACATGACCCGCTAGAGATTTGGATGCAAACCTGCGAATCGATTCGTGGTGCCATGGGAAAAGCCGGCCTTACGGCAAAAAATATCGCTGCTGTCGGCATCACCAACCAGCGAGAAACAGCTCTGGTATGGGACAAACGTACCGGGCAGCCATACTGCAACGCCATTGTCTGGCAGGACACCCGCACCGATACAATCTGCCATCAGCTGGCTGAAAATGGCGGGCAGAATCGTTACCGCAGCAAAACGGGCTTGCCGCTTGCAACCTATTTTTCCGGCCCCAAGATCAAATGGATTTTGGACAATGTGCCGGGCGTACGCGAAGCAGCAATGCACGGTGATGCGTTGTTCGGTAACATGGATAGCTGGCTCATCTGGAAACTGACCGGTGGCCCGGATGGGCGGGCCGCACATGTCACCGATGTAACCAACGCCTCCCGCACCATGTTGATGAATCTAGAAACCATACAGTGGGACGAAGAGATTCTAATCGACCTGGACATCCCCGGTTCACTGTTACCTCAAATTCTTCCATCCAGCTATCCGGACGTTTACGGCTACACACGCCCTGACGGGCCATTCGGCGGTGAGATTCCAATCTGCGGTGATCTGGGGGATCAACAGGCCGCCACGGTCGGCCAAACCTGTTTTGAGGTGGGTGAGGCCAAAAACACCTACGGCACCGGCTGCTTCATGCTGCTCAATACTGGCACCGAAATTATCCAGTCCAATCATGGCCTGCTGACCACCGTCTGCTATCAGTTCGGCCAGGAGAAACCGGTCTACGCTCTGGAGGGTTCGGTCGCGATCACCGGAGCTCTGGTGCAGTGGCTGCGTGACGGCATGGGGCTGATCGAGACTTCTTCCGACGTGGAAAACCTGGCCCGCATGGTGGATGATAACGGTGGCATGTACTTTGTGCCGGCCTTCTCTGGTCTGTTCGCCCCCTATTGGCGCAGTGAAGCCCGAGGTATGGTGATCGGCATGACCCGTTCAACCACTCGTGGTCATTTTGCCAGAGCAGCACTGGAAGCTACCGCCTACCAGACCCGCGAAGTGGTTGATGCCATGGCAGCCGACTCCGGCGTAACACTGAAATCCCTCAAGGTCGATGGTGGCATGACCGCCAACAATCTGCTGATGCAGATTCAGGCCGATGTTCTGGGCGTACCGGTCATCAGACCCAGGGTATCCGAAAGCACCGCCCTGGGAGCCGCCTACGCCGCCGGCCTGGCGGTTGGCTACTGGAAGAACATCGCAGAGCTGAAACAAAACTGGGGAGTTGACAAAACCTGGCAACCTGAGGCAGATGACACCATGCGAAGCGGGAATTATGCGATGTGGAAAAAGGCTGTTTCGCGTACTTTTGACTGGCTGGAGTAACTTGCTGATTGCAGCAGAAAATTACCAACCAGATAAAAAAATGGTATTTCCTACTGAAATCTTATAATAAGGAACCATAGTTATTTCCTGATCGGAATCAAAGAGTGCTTATTACAGAAATGCGGTCAAATAAACTGTTGCCTGCCAAACAGTTCAGCTGCCGGATCAGTTTCCTCAAACTGGCGCTCATTTTTTCATTACTGCTCTGCCTTCCCGCTGTTACCCTGGCCATACCGCCCAAACCTCTGATAACAGTCGGCGGCGACAACAACTACCCGCCTTATGAATTTCTCGACTCCGATGGTAAACCGTCCGGCTTCAATGTTGAACTGACTCAGGCTATTGCTGAAATCATGGGACTGAATGTCAAGATTCGCCTCGGCAAGTGGACCGACATGCGCCACGCCCTGGAAAACGGGACCGTTGACATTCTTCAGGGGATGGTACCATCTGAAGAGCGCACCAAAATCTTTGACTTCTCCCCGCCGCATTCAATTATCAATTACTCAGTTTTCGGTCGGCGCGGCTCTCCTCAAATGATCGACATCAGCGATCTACGTGGCAAGGATGTCCTGGTTCAGAATCGCGGCATCATGCACGACTATCTGATCGAAAAAAAGGTCGGCGCCAACCTTTTTCTGGTTGATACGCACAATGAAGCCATGCGTCAACTGGCTGCAGGCAAGAGAGATTATGCACTGGTCGGAAACCTGCCGGGACTTTACCTTAACCGGGAACTGGGACTTTCCAATATTTTTCCGGTTGGCAGGCCGCTGGCCGGCCAACCTTACGCTTACGGGGTAAAAAAAGGAAATGATGTACTACTTTCTCAGTTCAGCGAAGGGCTGGCAATCCTCAAAAATACCGGACGCTACAAGGTTATTTACGATAAATGGCTGGGGGCCCTGGAACCGCCGCCGGTTTCATGGAACAAGATTTTCAAATACGGTGCCATTTCAACATCACCTTTTATCCTGCTACTGATCGGCATTGTTGTCTGGAACAGAACCCTGCGCAGAGAAGTTGCCAGCCGTACTGAAAAACTGCAGGTCCAGCAGCAGCAGCTGATTCAGGCCGACAAGATGGCCTCTCTCGGCATCCTAGTCTCCGGTGTTGCCCATGAAATCAACAACCCCACCGGGCTACTGTTGTATAACCTGCCTGTACTGAAAAATGTTTACCAGGTCACCGAAGCGCTCCTGGAAGAACGCTATCAACAGGAAGGCGATTTCATGATCCGTGGGCTCAGGTACTCCCAGATTCGTGGGGAGATACCACGCATGATCGAAGAGATGCAGGAGGGAGCCAATCGAATCAAGCGGATTGTGGAGGACCTGAAGGATTTTGCCCGGCAGGACAACTCCAAGCTTGATGAATCCATCTACCTGAACAACATTGTCAGGGCATCCATCCGACTTGTTGACAACTCCATTAAAAATGCTACAAACCATTTTACCGCCGATTATGGCG
>JBGSQR010000125.1:0-2551 GCA_041737975.1 Geobacterales bacterium
CAAAAAGACGCGCCAAAAAAATGCTGTGGAGAGGCGCATGGCATGGCTTTGGTCGATGCATTTAAGCAGGCGTTAAAAGACCGCAACATAGGTCCGGAAATCCGTGCACAACGTTCAGGCTGCCTGGATGTGTGCCCAAAAGGCCCTGCGCTTGTGGTATATCCCGAAGGTATTATATACGGAAATGTGCAACTTTCGGATGTAGACGAAATTGTAGAAAGTCATCTGATCAATAATCAGCCGGTGGAGCGGTTGAAGCTGGATTTTTAACAATAATACCCCTGAGGCATTCTGAGCGTGTTTTCTCACAAACATACTCAGAATGCTTTTAAATGGATTTTAGCTTGAAATACAAACATCTTTTTTTTGATCTCGACCACACCCTGTGGGACTTTGAGCGGAACTCTACGGAATCGCTGACGGAAGTGTATCATCTGTTTAAGATGCAGGAATTAGGTATACCTTCGCACGAAGAATTTATTACCACTTATTTAAAGATTAATTATCAGCTGTGGGCGCAACTCGATCAAGGGCTGATTGCGCATAGTGATATTCGGGAAAATCGATTTAAGCTGGTTTTGTCCGAACTTGGAGTGCCTAGACCGCCTGATTTTCATCGAATGGAAGAAGCATATATTGAGCTGCTGCCAACCAAATCGTACCTGCTCGACGGAGCGCTGGATGTGCTGGACTATGCGCGCAAACGTGGCTACGATCTTCATATCATTACCAATGGATTTGATTTTATTCAGGATAAAAAGCTACGGAGTTCGGGGATTGTGCAGTATTTCACTCACCTGATTACCAATGAAAATGCGCAGGCGCGCAAACCTGACCGTCGGATTTTTGACTATGCCGTTACCTGTGCAGGAGCGCAGTGTCCTGAGTGCCTCATGATTGGCGATAATTGGGTAGCAGATATTCTGGGGGCCAAACGTTTTGGAATGGACACGGTGTTTTACAATCCCGCCGGGCATATGTTTGATGAAGCGCCTACCTACGAGGTGCGGCACCTCAACGAACTGAAAGATATTTTGTAAGTGCCTGTTTATCTGGGGATTTTATAACCTTTTAAAAAATCTTTCATTGCCAAATTGTTCTTTAGACTTTCTTTGGAAAGCCTATATGCATTGGCAAGTTCGATAGTCTCTTCTATGTCATCATTTAATAAAGAGAATACTTTATCGATAGATTTAACCATATAAAAAGGATACTGACTGATGCTACAAGCCTGCATACGCAGAAAATCCAGTTCACCTTCAAGATCTTTTATCTGATCTTTTAGAAGCTTATTGTAATTTTTCAGTTGATCTTCGGCCAAATTCTCAATGTGTGTTTGGTCAATTCGTTCAAATTCCAGCTGTAAGCGCAAGAGACCTAATAAATTATTTGATTCGTATGCTTCGGTTACACGCTGCATGATCTGCGTTTTACGCTCACGTTCCTGCGCGTCGGGCTCCCGGTCAGGATGAAATGCCTTGACAAGATCCATGTAAATTGAACGTACAGATTTGGTAATACTTCGTGCTTCAATTTCCTGCTTTTCCTGGGTCTTGGTTTTGGGGCGTTTGGCCTTTTTCTCTTCCTTCTGCTGCTTTTCTGCTTCAAACTCTTCGCTTTCCAGAGCCATTTTTTGAGCTATTTTCTCAGCCAATTTTTCAGGATTGCCAAGATCGGCATCTTCATCAAGATCAATTCCAGCCATTGAAAAAAAATCTTTCATGTAATCCTTGCTCAACGAATCCAGATATTCCTGTTCTTCCTGATAGGTATGCTCGTGATACTTATCAAACATCGGGATGAGCACTTCGTCAAAGTTGCCGGACTCAAGCAGTTCATAGATGTCTTTCTTGATCAAGGAAACCAGCTTTTTCTTTTCTGTCCTGGTAAAAAACGTCGAATCATGAGCCCGGTCATAGACCTGAAGTAATGCTACATTATGCTTATAGTACTCATCACGTTTCGGGACGAAGACCGTTTGTATCTGTTGTTGAAGCATTACCAACCCTTCCCGGAATTTTAAAACCTCCTTTTCAAGTTTTTCAGTTTTAGCTACAAGTTTATTAAAGTCCTTCTGAGGCTTCGACTGTTCGGTTTTATCTTTTGTGATCTGAATGAGCTTGGGCATTTCAGAAATTAGTTTAGAACAAAGGTTAATAACAAACCTAATGCTATTGGTTACACCTAAGCTTGCAAAGAGTCAGAACTCATTCTACACATTTCCTTTGTCAAGATGTGGTGATACAAAAATAGTATAAGGCACTTTGAGAGTAAAACAATTTGACAAAAGGTTTTATAGGTGGCAGGCCGCAAAGAGGATTCCAATTCATATTTGCAGGATATTCAGTATCTTTCAAAACGATTTTTCTTGCCTGCCGCAGGAAGCATTAGAATCTTTTTACTCAGTACCAATTCTAATTTCTGTGATAAAAACTATGAAACGGTTAACCTTAGTTCTTCTTCTAAGTCTTTCTCTAAAAGTCGCTTTGGCGCAAAAAACCTACGATATCTGCATCTATGGCGGCACTTCGGCAGGTGTTATAGCGGCCTA
>JBGSQR010000139.1:0-5640 GCA_041737975.1 Geobacterales bacterium
GTTAAGTTTTACGCCGTCAGCATTACGTCCGTTTCTAATTGCATTTGCCAGACTAATGTCATCATAAGCATTTCTGACAAGAGGTTTTTGCAAATATTTGTTAAGCCTGGCACGCTCCGCAGGAGTATATTCAGGGCCTGAATACAGGGGCTGAAACAACCTGTTTCCGGATACAGCCGGATACCTGATTTCATCATAAGCGCCAAGTCCGCTGCGCTGATGACAACCTACGCAACTGTAAACAGAGCCTCTTTCCGGAGCACCTTCGACAGAAACAGTTTTCATAGGTTTACCGTTTGGTAGAACACCCTCACGATACATCCTTTCTCCAGCAGACAATGGATGCCCTGCTGCCTGAACTGCTGAAGCCTTGACAGAAAGTACAAAAAGCATCGAAAGTGTGATTGTAAAGATAAAAAAACCATAACAACATTCTTTAATAGCCTTCATGACTCCTCCTGGCACTGCTAAATAGTTTCCATCCGGAAACTCCGGATGTGAAACTGTTGGTTTCCGATTTGGAAAACGGGGATTTTTCTCCTGGCAAGGAAATCGAGGGTTTGCGCGGAGACGTACACAGGTACGTCGCACAAGCAAAGCCGAAGATTGACGCCGCCAGGGGGAAAAAGCACCCTTTCCGGACGAAAACTAAATAAGCCGGTCATGAACAATTGGCATGACCGGCTTATTTAAATTAAATTGTAACTATTTATTTGGTGATTGCAACAAATCCTTTGTCGGATTTAACACCTACAATGTAGTTTAGTGCATTGATGCCAAAAGCAAAACCGTTGCCGCCGCTGCCGCTCAACGAATTATTGACCGTTGTGACCGGAGAAGCATTGGCAAGCCAGAGTGCTGTCAGTGAACTGCCTGAAATATCATTGTTCCAGCCGGCAATACTGCTGCTGTCATTGATTGCTACTGCGCTGCTTTTAACACCTACGGCTCCAAGGTCAATCACATCAAAACCTGGAATTATTACTCCCAGAATAGTTTTATCCTTGAAAATTACGGCTCTAACCACACCGGCTGAATCTTCAGATTCACCTACCATGACGCCACTCCTGTTAACTCCCATGGCAACACTTTTAACATGACCTGTCAAGGTACCCATAGGTTCGACAGACTGGGCAACACCGGCAGCATTGATTTTCCAGCGTACAGCCTGGTCGTCCGATTCGCCCACAACCACGCTGCTGCCGTCGGCAAGATCAATAATACCGTATGCTACACCTGTGCCTCCTGCTGAAAGAGTCGGCAAAGCGACAGGAGCTATGGATGAACTTCTCCAGTATACAGGAACAATTTTATCCAATGAATTAACAGCTTCACCGACAATTCTTCCGCTTGCGCTGACTGAATAAGCCGCAGAATTTTTTCCGGCCTGCAGTTCTGCAAGTTTAACCGCAGTTTGGGTGTTAAAAGCCCAGTAAACTGCAACAACAGTGTTAGCAGCATCTTCCGATTCACCCACAATAAAACCGCTGGCATTAATTCCATAGGCAGCACTGTAGTTAAAACCGGTCAAAGGAAACAGTTCTGTTGTAGCTGTTATTGTGCCGTTAATGGTACTGACAGTCCACTTAACTCCTCGCACCTGCTGGGATCCGTCGGAAGATATTCCGACTACACTGCCGCTGTCGTTAATTGCTACAGCTGCACTCATGGAGCCACCTGTTAGCGGATTAAGCGTTTTGGAACTGCTGTCAAAGGTTATCTGGTTCGGGTTTGTCGCTCCACCAGCTCCTCCAGCTCCTCCGTCGCCGCCACCACCACCACAGCCTGATATTGCCAGCGTCAAGACGGTAAGTGCCGCCAAAAGCATCATTCTGAATCGTTTCATAATAAACTCCTTTCTATTTATAATTAGTCGTTAAAGTGAAAAGCTGGATCTCCGCCTGGGTTCAGAAACGGTTTGAGAGGACCCTGGAGCTGGCTTCGACCCTCGCGCCCGACAGCCGGCAGTTCAATCATGTTATCTCCCAGCTCGCGCACACGTCGCGGGTCGCCGTTTACCTTAGCCAGATGGCCGTCAGGGATAAAAAGCTGCGGATGATCAAACGGGGCTCTTTCCCAACGGACACGTTCATCTGTCAGGGCAATCATAAAATCAATCAGGGCTGCCTGTTCATCTTCTTTGTCTCTGAGACCATTAATACCGTCTAGAAACGGATCCAGGTCGGCAATATTATCCTCGTGGAAATTGCCGCCACGCACATAAAAATCTACCACCTGCTTGAGTGTGGACATACTTCCGTTATGAAAATATGGTCCGGTCAACTCCACATTTCGTAAACCTGGAGTTTTAAAAGCGCCATTTACAGCAGCCCTCTGGACAGGCGCAGCACCAGCAGGAGGACAGATTCGGGGAACATCGGCCAAAGGAGTATTGAGGCATCCAGGCTGGGCAAAAAATACATCATCAATATTTTTAGTCGCCTGAATGGCAGCTTTATTCAAAAACTGAAGAGAAAATGAAAGCGGCAAACCGAACGGATCAGTTGCCCCTCTACCCAAATCTTCAGCAGTCGGGGTCACGCCGACGTTATAGAAGCCGATATCATAATTCGCCAGTGCATTGTCAGCCATAGGCATCAGTTCGATAACACTCGGCTCAGCCGGGTTTTTGGTGTTCGTAATAGAAACGGCAGTAAACTCAGCGCCGATATGGCATGCCGTACAAGCGGTGCCGCCTGAAGTAAAGAGATTCAAGCCCCTTTGCTGGCGCTGGGTCAAAGCTGTAGCGTCGCCGTCAACGAAACGATCAAAGGGAGTATCATCCGAAACGAGGGTTGCTTGATATAACATGAGTGCCATACCGTAAAAAAATGAGAAATTGGCCTCCATCTGGCTGTAACCGCCGGTACCGTTGACAACCGCCAGGGCTGAACTTTTCACGTTCATTTTGCCAGGGTTGAGAATTGACTTGCTGGAACTGTCAGGGGTTACCTTACCAAGCACCTTGCCGCTACTGCTGAATGTAACAGTCTGACTTGTATTATCCCAAAATTCCGGTTTGAAAGCGGCCTTGATAATATCGGCATAGGTTGTGGACAACCCCTTGCCGGAGGCATGCACCATAGACCCGAGCGTACTGTCATTGGTGGCAACCTGCTGCTGCGCCAATGGCCTCAGGGAAAGCATTTTTTTACCCAAAGCGGGAAAACTGCGCCCCTTCCATGACATTTCAACATCACTAAGCGCAGGACCAACCGCCTGAGATGCAAGGCTGGCGTTGTCAAGTCGGTTGGCCTGCAGACTAAGGTCAAGTTCAGTCAAAGTGCCATTGACATTTTTCAAGATACGGGCATCCACATCTTCATAACCAAACGGATTAACACCATTAAAAAAATGATTGGCTCGACCGTCCCAGAAGTTGGCGTAGTTAAAAACCGCGTTAATTACTGTCGGCGCATTGCGTCCGGTAACCTGACGCACATTGCGTCCCTGACTGCTGAAAGTCGAGTTTCTCACATGATTTCCGCCATCTTCGGGGTTACCATTGCGGATAGACTTAAAATCCTTACTGTTAACACCCTGCGATCCAACCACGTCATGGTTTAATACAGTGCGGACAGTTGCCCGGTTTTCAGGATCAGCAAAACTTACAAAAGGGAAATCAGTCTTGGTTACACTCTTGTTAACACCCTTACCGGGTGTAAAAACTGCATTCGGCCCTGGACCTGGACTGAGCGTATTTTTTGTTCTATTGTCTGTACCGGCATGAAAGTGACAGCTTGCGCATGCCGTAACCCCGTCGCTTCCTGCCTGCATATCCCAGAAAAGAGCTTTACCCAGACGTACTGCCGCTGCTTCATCGGCAACATAATTAGCAAGGTTAGCAGGTTTCGGCACCGGAACGCTTTTAAGGGAAACCAGGGCAGCAGATGCCGGAGATGCAAACATTACAGCTGCCATCGCAAAACTTGTAATTTTTTTAAACCTGTGAAATCTGTGAAATAACTTTCCCATAAATGGCTCCATTTTCTAGCTGACTACGGTAATTTTCACAGAAACTCTTCTAAGCAGCTCATTTGTCCGCCAATGTCTGTACTCTGCTTCAATATAATGAGTTCCTGACGGTACAGCGCTTGTATCCACTAGCATGTCCCAGCGATTTGCGGTGCCGAGAGTAACCTGACGATTCTGGGTTGAAAGACGGAACGGACTCGAATAGGACATGAACGGAGAGCGTCCAAGTGTGCGACCATCCATTGCAATGACTTCAGGATCTATCTGGGATGGAAATTTCACTGTCAGGACCGTATAGCTTGCATTAAGGCAGCGGATCAATAGCGTCTGCCCACGAGTCAAAGTCGGCGAAACAATCGGATTTGTAATCAGATTTGGCCGTTCCGCCTGATTGGGGTTGGCAAATTCCCCGGTAACCAGGAAAAAATCCGGCTCAAACCTGTTCAATTCAATACCTGCATTCTGGCCGAAAGTTGTAAACTCGGAACCGACCCCAGTTCCACCAACGCCGGCCTGCACACCATGTTGTCCAAAAACCGTTTCATGCCAGCGACTGTCCACATCATCAAAGACCCACAGGGCTTCCTTATCATATGCCCGCGTAGAATTGCCACGATACACCCGGCCTGCTCCGCCATCCACATAGGGGGCGCCGGCGACATTAGGGTCCGAGATAAGCAGGCCATACATTCCCATTTCAAAATGAAGCACAGTATTTTTGTGACAATGATAAAAATATGTACCAGATTCAGGCGCCGTGAATTGATAGTTGTATCCGCCGCCCGCCACAAGCATGGTTGCATGCCCCACCCCGTCGTTGATCGGGGTCGGTTCTATGCCATGGTGATGAATAGTGTGACTGCCCAAACGAGGCTTGAGAAATGAATGTACAAGCTCCCCTTCTTTTACCCGTATTGTCGTGCCTGGAAAAAACGGCTGATTATTTGGGCCGTTCGGGTCAACGAAACCCCACATCTCGACAGATGTAGAGCCCTGCTTGGTCGGATATGGAACCGGCAGCGTATCACCATGTGTATTCTGCCGGACAAACGACCGGTCAGGCACAGGAATCAGGTCTGGAGTAGGCATTGTTATTGCCTCTTTCTGGGCCGGGGTCATTAAGGGGAAAAGCGTTGCCTGCAGCGCAGCCACTGTATCAGGAGTCATAAGTTTTACTCTGCGATCCGTAGGCTGCGGAGTACCATCTCCCCGCGGCAGCAGAATCGGGTTTACTATACCGGCCCTGTCAACCATATCAAAACTGTCTGGAATGCCAGTGCCGTGTTGCAAAAACATGATCCGTTCTTCCGGATCAGCGTCATTGTAAGGATGATCAATATCTCTTGGTATAACTGCCATTGTGAGGCCTCCTTCTATTTAAAAAGTTGAACGGATTATTTGATTAAAGGCCTGACATCAAGCCTCTGTGGGCCGCCACCAAATGTTGTTACACTCAATGATTTGCTGAACATTGCTTTTAGAGCACGCCCTGTAAATGTCCAGCTACCGTTAGCCCCCACAAGCATAGTACCGATGACAGGACTTGTGGCGCTTGACCCTGCACGGCACTGCAGGACGGTCCCGGGGGATTGAGACGACACACCGGAAATGGAGACCTTGCCAAAGCGGAGTCTCAACTCTGCCTTAGTAACCTGGACAACAGCA
>JBGSQR010000167.1:0-14776 GCA_041737975.1 Geobacterales bacterium
GGATAATCTGCGAATTGGCTTTTGGCTCAACCCCGACTACCTTTCCACGACGAGAGTTCAGGTCACCGATAACATCACCCATATTTTCATCAGGAACTGTAACCTTAAGATTGACAATCGGTTCAAGCAAAACCGGTTTACAAACTTCCATGGCCTTTTTGAAAGCCATTGATCCGGCGACCTTAAAGGCCATCTCCGACGAGTCTACAGTGTGGAAAGAGCCATCATACAAAGCCACCTTAAAGTCCACTACCGGAAAACCGGCCAGAAAGCCATCTGCACATGCTTCCTGAATCCCTTTATCGACCGCAGGAATATACTGTCGCGGGATAACACCACCCACAATCTTGTCATCAAAAATATAACCTTCGCCACGCCCCGTCGGGGACATTTCAATCCAGCAATCGCCGTATTGTCCACGTCCGCCGGACTGTTTTTTGTATTTACCCTGAACCTTGGCAGACCCGCGAATGGTCTCCAGATAAGGCACTTTTGGCGTTTTCAGTACTACCTCGACACCGAACTTGCGTTTCAACTTTTCCACAATTACTTCCAGATGCACCTGCCCCATACCGGAAATGATCAGTTCTTTAGTTTGAGTATCACGGTGAGACTCCAGGGTCGGTTCTTCCTCAATCATACGGTGCAGGGCATTATGAATCTTGTCTTCGTCAGCCTTGGTTTTGGGCTCAATTGCATAGGAAATGACAGGTAATAACTGTTTTGCAGCCTCGAAGAGGATCGGGTTGTTTGCATCACATAGTGTGTCACCGGTAACTGTTTCTTTCAGTTTTGCAACCGCAACGATGTCACCTGCTACAGCCTGTTTGATCGGGTGCTGTTTTTTACCTTCAAGCTCATAAATTTGCCCAATACGCTCTTCAACCCCCTTGGTGGAGTTAAAAATAGTTGAGTCTGAATTCAGTACACCGGAATAAACCCTGAAAATAGTAATCTTACCCGTATATGGATCGGAAGTTGTCTTAAAAACCAGGGCCGAGAAAGGGGCCTTTTCATCCGGGGCCCTTTCAATAATCTCACCTTTTTTAGGATGAGTTCCAATGGCATTGGTTCTATCCAAAGGAGACGGAAGATACGCACAGGCGGCATCCAGAAGGTGTGACACGCCTATGTTGGCAGTTGCCGAACCACACAAAACCGCTGTGAAGGTATTGCGCATGGTACCGATCCTGAGACCGTCTCTGATCTCTTCTTCGGACAGTTCTCCGGTTTCAAGATATTTTTCCGTAAGCTCGTCGTAAGCCTCAGCAACTATTTCCACCATATGATCGCGCAGCCGGGTTGCTTCTTCCTGGTACTCTGCCGGTACTGGGCCTTCAGTAAAAGTACCGGAGCCATCTTTGGCATAAAAACAGGCCTTCATGGTAACCAGATCAATAACACCCTGAAAGTCCAACTCGGACCCGATGGGCATCTGAATTGCCACTCCGCGTGCTCCGAGCATTTTTTCCATATCATCAATGGCACGCAGAAAGCTGGCGCGTTCGCGGTCCATCTTGTTGACAAAAGCCACACGGGGGATTTCAAATTCGTTGGCCCAGTTCCAGATTTCCTCGGTCTGGGCTTTGACACCGGAAATGGCTGACAGGATTACCAGTGCACCATCCAATGTTCTCATACAGGCACGGGTGTCAGCAATAAAGTTGCCGTATCCGGGAGTATCGACTATATGTAGCGAGTGTTCTTTCCACTCACAGTGATCCAAAGCTGAAGTAATCGATATCTTGCGTTTGATCTCTTCCGGTTCAAAATCCATGGTAGAGGTACCGTCATCCACTCGCCCCAACCGGTCAATCATTTTTGTATCAAATAGAATTGCCTCAGCCAGTGAGGTCTTGCCTGCGCCACCATGTGCGATGATACCCAGATTACGGATCTTGCTCGTGTCAAACCGTCCCATATAAAATCCCCCTTTGGAATGAATAACGCCGAATATCTGTTTCTGTTGCCGGTACAAACATCTCAAGTCAACGCGTCAACAAGACGCTCAATAAGCCTCCTTATTCAGGGATTTTAGCTAAGATTTCATCACTAATCCAAGACAGGTTCAGCGATTTCTCTCATAAAGTATTCTAAGGCCATCCAGAGTTAAAAAGTCATCAACCTCATCAATGGTAAGTGACTCTGGTGCTATCAGGTTTGCCAGACCACCGGTTGCTATTACCTTGGGGCTATCCTTGCTTTCAGCCTTGATGCGATTAACAACTCCGTCAACCAGACCGACATATCCGTAGTATATTCCGGCCTGCATTGAATTTACCGTATTTTTGGCGATGACATGCGGAGGCTTGACTATATCAACGCGCTGCAGCTTGCTGGCCCGCTGAAAAAGGGCTTCCATGGAAATAGCAAGCCCAGGGGCAATTGCTCCGCCACAGTAGTCACCATTGGCATTTACATAGTCAAAGGTTGTTGCGGTACCGAAATCAACAATAATCAGCGAACACTTATACTTCTCATAACCGGCAACAGCATTTACGATCCTGTCGGCACCAACCTCTTTCGGGTTATCATAATGTATCGGCATGCCGGTCTTGATACCAGGCCCGACGACATAAGGTGTCAGTTCAAAAAAGTCACGTGAAATGGCTTCCATTACACCGGTCAAAGGAGGAACAACCGATGATATAATTGCAGCATCAATCGTTTTGAAATCAAGACTGGCTGAAGCAAACAGACTATGCAGCAAAACTCCGTATTCATCCGAGGTTCGCGACTTGTCTGTTGAAAGGCGCCAGTTCCGCAACAGATTTTTACCATCATAGATTCCAAGAACAATATTGCTATTACCCACATCTATAACAAGCAGCATTTATATGACCCTCACATCGCCTGAAATCACCCGCTCTATAGCCCCGTTAGTTCTTTGCACCAACAGAGCCCCGTCTGTATCAATACCAACAAACATGCCACTTAAAATCTCTTTCCCGGCATCACTGACTTCGACCTGCTTCCCGGCCGCATTGCAGCGCTGTTGCCATTCTTTACGCACAGGCCCAAAACCCTTAGACAGAAATTCCGCGTACAGCCGGTCCAATTCGCTCAACATGGCTGCGGCAAATTGCACCCGCCCAACCGGCCTTCCCTGTTCAAGCAGCAATGAAGTGGCTGGACATCTTAAATCAGCCGGAAACTGATCACTATTCATATTTAAATTCACACCGATGCCAAGTATCACGAAATTAACACGGTCTGTCTCAGAACTCATTTCATTCAGCAGCCCGGCAATCTTTCGCCCACCAATCAGGACATCATTAGGCCACTTGATTTCCGGCTTGAATTCAGTGATAGATTCAATTGCCAGTGCCACCGCCACCGCAGAGAGAAAAGTCAGCTGCGCCGCTTCAGCTGGCATCACTGTAGGCCTCAAAATAATCGATGTATACAGATTGACGCCTTTGGGAGAAGTCCACACTCTGCCAAGACGCCCCTTGCCACCGCTCTGGGAATCAGCCAGTACAACTGTTCCCTCCGGGGCGCCCTGTTCTGCCAGCCGGAAGGCATCGGCATTGGTAGATATGGTTTCATCCAGACAGATCAGGTTCCTGCCAATTACATCTGACTTGATTTGTGCAGCAACTTCTTCTTTGATTAATGTATCTGGTGCGGAAATCATCTGATATCCGCGAGACGGTACAGCCTCAATTACATATCCGGCCTTCCTTAGGCTGTTAATATGTTTCCAGATGGCTGTGCGGGAGACATTGAGTTCCTGGCTGATAATTTCACCGGAAACAAAGCCGCCCTGTTCGCGAAAAAGCTGGAGTATTGCTGATGAAACTTTTGACAAGAAGACATCTCCTTAACCAGATAAAATCTTTAACACAAAATGTCTTGGCAAATGTCAATTACACCAGACCTATACAAACCTCATTGAGATATCCATTGAGCGCGGTGAATGCGTTAAAGCCCCAACGGAAATTATATCTACACCTGTCTCAGCAATTGCGCGTACCCTTTCAAGAGTCACTCCACCTGATGCTTCAACCAGCACTCGACCGGCAACCTTAGCCACGGCTGCAGTCATCTCACCCAAAGTCATGTTGTCCAGCATGATGACATCAGCACCTGCAGCCAGCGCTTCATCAACCTGATCCAGAGTCTCTGTCTCAACTTCAATTTTCAAGGTATGGGGAATATAGTTACGGGCGCGGCTGACTGCGGCAGTAATTCCTCCAGCCGCTGCGATGTGATTTTCCTTGATCAACACACCATCATAAAGACCGGTTCGATGATTGAAACCGCCACCGATTCTCACAGCATATTTTTCAAGTTCGCGCAAACCGGGAGTAGTCTTGCGGGTGTCAACTATACGTGCTTTTGTGTCTTTAACCGCCTCAACATAAAGTGCCGTTATGGAGGCGATGCCTGAAAGCCGTTGCAGCAGATTAAGTGCCACTCGCTCCCCCATCAACAGATCTGCTGCATTGCCATGGGCATTAGCGATGATATCGCCATTTGTAACCCTGGCACCATCAATCAGTGAAGAGGCAAAGGTAATTTCTGTGCTGAGACGCTTGAAGACACGCTCAACAACAAACAAACCGGCCAGGACAAGATCTTCCTTGGCAATAAAACGCGCTGAGGCCGGGCGTTGCTCTGAAAGAACCGCCTTCGTGGTAATATCTCCAGTGTGAATATCTTCGCGGAGCGCGTGGTCTATGAGCCTGTCTAGAGATAGCATGTGTCCACCTTAACAATTATGAAAATGCTATTTTGTATAACACAGGAACGGTGGTGTATCAACCGCAAAACCGGCAAGTATTTAAGGAACGTCATCAAATCCACACTGATTTAAATATTCTCTGTCCAATTACAAAAAAGGCGTCCCCTGACTAATGGACGCCCAATTCACAACCCTATGTAATATTTCACCCTTCTCATTTTTTTCTCTTATCAATTATGTAACTGCTTTTATCTGATAACTTGGCCTGTGCCTTTAGTTCTGCGGCAATCTCGGCCACCCTGGCAAAATGATCCAGACTTTCAGATTCTGTTGAAACAACCGCTATGGAGATGGAAAGTAAAGGAATCTGTTCCCGTTCTCCCTTGCGATTCGTGCTTATGTAGTATCCCTGAGCTCTGGTTTTTTCATCAAAAAGATCAAGTATGATTTTGTCGTAGTTGTATATGATGGTTTTGCAAATCGATTCTGCCCTTTCAAATGGAACAATACAAACGAAGTCATCGCCTCCTATGTGGCCACAAAAACCGCCACCACTTTCCATAACGGCGTTGAACATAATTCTGGCCATCATGCGAAGAACCTCATCCCCATGCGAAAAACCATAGACATCGTTGTAGGGTTTGAACTGATTAATATCAAGATAGCAGACGGCAAAGGGTTTTCCGATGGCTTCATTTACAGCCTTTTGAATGGAAGTATTACCTGGCAGACGGCTCAGCGGATTGTTATCGAAAACACGTTTGATGCGAGATACCGCTAAATGTATTCGCTGGTACAATTCGTCAACAGATAGTGGCAATGCAACAAAATCATCCAAAGGACAGTTATCCCAGTCTACCCGATGCCTTTCAATTTTTCGCAACAACCCGATTATCGGCACCGTACTAAAGAAAATATCTCCGCGTAAAATACTAACCACCGAAATTGCCTTATCATAGTCCCCAGTAAGATCAACCAGCATCACTTCCGGAGGATCGGAATACAAAGTGCCCAGCAAACCTTGTGTTTTGGAAATACAAACAACCTGAAGGCCCTTTTCGCATAATCCTGTTGCCGTTTCCAAACAGAAATCAGAATCAAACGAGACCAATATTGTTTTAACGGGGTCGGTCATTTCAGGCCTGCATTTCGATGCTGAAGTTTTTTACATCAACAAGCTTCTCTTCCAATTCTTCAATGATTTCAGACAAAAGCAGTTCGGTCATACCCAGAGCATCCCAGGCTTCCTGCTGAATACGCGGGACATAAATATCGCCGCTGTCCCCAAAGCCGCTGGCCTTGACTAACACATCAGCCATCTGAACAACCGAAACCTTGATGCGGTGATTCGTTGAAAGCGTCACATCATGATGAAACGATATGGGGTCACTGAGTTTTTCCGGCAAAAACCAACTTTTTGCCAGCCACCCGCCAATCTCGGCATGATCAGTGCCAAGCACCTGCATCTCAGCCTCAGAAAGGTAGATCTGTTTTTCCTTCGCCAACTGGATAATCTGTTCAGATTCTTTACTGCACTTCAGGCCGATCACAATCCTGCCGATATCATGCAGTAATGCGGCGGTAGATATTTCCTCACATTCAGGCAGGGCAAGTTTCCGCGCAATCAGGTTAGCTGCTGCTGCAACTCCAAGCGAATGTTCCCATAAACCGAGGCTGTTCTTCTCCATGATCTCCAGAAAAGTTGATGAGAGGGCCAGACTTTTTACAACATTCACACCGAGTAGAATCATTGCGTTCGAAATAGTCGACACCCTGTTGAATCCGTAGGACGGTGAATTTGCCAACCTAAGTATTCTGGCAGAAAGAACCTGATCAGATGTGACTATGTTAGCCATTTCATGAATGGTTGATTTTTCATCTTCCGAAAGTGCGTTAAGCCTGATTATGACTCCAGGCAAAGTCGGCAGGTTTTTGGTATCCATGATGACATTTTTTATATCATTTTGCCTATCTTCCACAATCATCTCCCATGGATCGCTTTAGAAAAGCGGTATAAATTTCATGAACCTTCATAGTGAGTGAGTCGTTACGAACTTTGTCAAAACGGCAGTCAAGATCTTTCAGTATAGCTTCAAGAGTGGGCTCCCCTTCCTGCACAATCGGGCGACCCTTGACATATAGCGACCTGATACCCATCAGGTCAAATCGCCTGATCAACTCACCGGTTATTACAACATTCTTGCCGCAGACCGGAACAGTAGACGAGCTATCATTGCGACAGACTTCCCGGGCAAGAACCATTCCCTCAGCTGCCAGATGTAACGGTATCATCTGCATAACTCACACATCCTTTATAAATACAAAAAAATCATCACAGGAAATTTTTATTATTCTAACATAGAATTAAAACAATGGAAGTCAGTAGCATATTCTTTTTTACAATATTAATCCGACTATTTTTTGCGATATTTATCAGGAGACTTATTTTCTATTGCTATTATTTTTACAATGTTGCGGCACAATTTAATTCAGTTGAAAACTGCGCATTTCAAATGTATCATATCACATTAAAGTATAAGGTCGGTCGCTCCGCAAAAGGCTCTCAAGCAAACAGGTTACAAAGGAGTTTATTTTGGCAACAACAGATTCAAGCATGAATCAGACTGATTACTTTGATTTTGCACGGCTGGAGCAGATAATCAAAGAAGGCAACTATGACATCAATGCTCTTCTTCCTGTCCTTAAACGCTTTTCAGAGGACTTCACAAAACAGGAACAGCAGATTGCCAAATTGACCAAGGAGAATAAGGACCTGAATCTCCATCTGGTTGAAATCTCCCGTTCTCTTGAGCATGCCAGCAGAATTGACCCGATGACCGGCCTTGCCAATCGGCGTGATATCATGGAAAAAATAACGCGCGAGTACAGCCGGGCAACCAGACATAAAACCACTTTTTCCATTATTCTGGCGGACGTGGACAATTTCAAACAAATCAACGAGACCTACGGATTTAACGCTGGCGATGATGTTCTTGTGGAAATCTCACGAGTCCTGATGAGCTGCCTGCGTAACGAAGACATTTGTGCCCGCTGGAAAGGCGAAGCATTTCTGATTCTGCTGCCGGAAACCCCGGCAAACGGTGCTACCACCGTAGCTACAAAGATTCATGAATCCATCGATATGACAGAATTCAAGGCACAAAAACCGGGCATCCGCACCACCGTCAGCCTGGGGATTTGTGAATACAGTTCAGACCAGACTCTGTTTGACTGCATCATAAGAGCAGAGCAAGCCCTGAGAAAAGCTAAGGATGGTGGAAAAAACCAGCTCTGTATCGCCTGAAGGCTGCCTAATATTCTCGGTAGTTGTTTTTAACATAGAAAGCCCCGCAAACTTAACAGCTTGCGGGGCTTTCTTGATTTAGATCCATGTTTTCTGTTTCAAGTTAATCGAGCCACAACCTGCAGCTATTTCAAAACAAAAGCCACCCTTGCATCGGCCATGAAACCTGAGGTCTGGTTTGCGGCAAAAATTTCTGCTGCAGTAATTTCAGCGACCTGCAGATCAGAGGGGCTAACCGTACCGGCAGCCTTTACCACAAGAGGATTCTTGACGCCACGCTTGCCAAGGGCTGCCCTGGCTTTATCAACGCTGTTTGTATACTCACCGCAACCCTGTTCAACCAGCACCTTCTGACTAATTTTAGCAGGGTCGTAAAGCACTTCGCCTTTTGGATTAAAAATACGGTTTATCAGAGCCGGACGAAAGCTATATTCAGTTGCATCAATAATCAGACCATCATATACAGCAGGCGCAGCTGCAGGGACATCCGCTGGCGGAACATATACCGGCTTATCCAATTCCTGTTTAATCTTGGGCTCGGTCAAAATCTTTTCATACATGACGGCGGCAAAACCCTTTGGACCATTCATACCAACTTTGATGATAACCAGGGCGCTTTCCTCCTGCGCGTTCCAGTCCTGCATTACAACCTGGGCACCTTTAATAAAACCTGTCACGGCTGTCTTGATCGTATCAGAGGCAAGCTCAGAATCCTTTACTGTAGTCTCACTGACAACGGCTACACCTTCCAGCAATTCCACAAGACGACGCTGGGCAACGACCTTGGCAGCAGTTACTGCAGTCAATCTTTTCTGTGCGCCGGTAACACCTTTTTTGGGTACACCTTCGCCCATAACAAGAATTGCATCCTGCACATAAGCCTGCTCAACAGTTGTCGTGATGGTCATATTGGTATCATTCAAATACTTGCGGGCTTTTTTGAAGCGGTTATCAACTTCATCAGCAAATGCCATGCTTGAAAGGCCCAATAAAGCTAGTACTGCCAGCAAAATTCTCATTTTCATATACACCCCCGTAGTTTATATTTAGTGAATATTTATGCGGTGCTGAAGCATTCTTACAGCCAGAATAGCTTCAGCACCGTCAACCGGCTCATTTATACGGAACTCTCCAGACAGCTCACCTTCCATAATATTTCGCGTAGTCATATTAAGCACCGCATTGTAGAAAGGTGAGGTCGGCTTGACATCCGGAAACGGTGAACGGTCCTGGCCGAAAAATGCTGTAGCCAGCTTATCGTCAGCAGTCAGTTTCATCAACACATCTTCCAGGATAAATGCCATTTCACCACGTTTTACACTTTCAGCAGGTTTGAACAGGTAAGCCTTGGTAGTTTTATCAAACTTTGGTTCCAGACCACGGACTTTCCACTTCAGAACCGTCAGCACCTCATCTTTGAAATGGTGCCCCATGATGTCAGCCGGGGTAAACTCAGCTTTCATTTCGTCCAGCTTGGATTTGACTGGAATCCGTCCTGCAAAAAGCTTATCCAGCTTCATTTCATCGATCAGCAACGCAGCAAGATCACCTCTGGAAACACTATCCTTGACCGCTATTTTTTTACCAACATCACCAACAGTTATTCCACCCATAGCTCGGACTATTTTGGTGGTCTTCTTCCATGCACGGTCAGCCGGCTCATTCCACTTACCATCTTTTTTTGCTCCAAGAGCATCACGGAACTTGTCTTCAGCCTTGCGAAATTCATATGCATCCAGATAAGCCAGACCGACAAAGTATGTAGCTGCCTCCTGTCCCTGATAATAATCCAGCAGACGTTCATCAACCTTCTGGCTGATTGCCGATTTATAGGCATCCTCGGCATCCTCCAACCAGTTCTTGGCTTTTATCATATTGCTTGTTCGTATCATAGCTACCTGATACTCAAAGCGGTCGTTAGCAGTTTCGGCAGTCTTACGCCCCTTATCCAGATTTTCCTGGGCCTTATTGATTTCAACGCCCTTATATCCATCGTCCTGCTGGGTTCTGGACTTCATGGCATAGGCAATGGCCCGCCCAGAGTACGCTGCAGAAAACTGGTCTTCACAATACAGGGCACGGTCAAACTTTTCCATTGCCAGATCAACTTTCAGGGACTCCAGCGCCTCCATTCCTCTCAAATAGTGATGACGCGGATTGTCCTCTGGTGAAGTACAACGCTGCGGAGCTGTTGCACAACCGGCCAGAAGCGTAACCATCATCAACGAGACCAGTAACCAGGTTTTTTTCATCGTTACTCTCCTATTGACTTCAGTATTATCCTGCAGTGACATGAACAATAAAATATTACCAATTTTATCAGTTAAAATTATTTTGTAAACTATTTCATTGTCAGTAGAAACTCTCAGTCCTGACCAAAAAAACTCTATTCAGGAAAGAGCCTGAACCCACCACCTAAGCTACAGACTCTCTGACCATACCTGCGGCTCCAAGCAGACCGGCATCATCAGCCAAAGTTCCTGCAACAATTTTCAAACCACTTCCAATTTCACGAAAACAACGTTTTTCAATCTCATCTCGCATAGCCGGCAAAAGCAGATCCAGACTTTCACTGACCCCCCCGCAAACAATTATCGCCTCAAGATTTAGTGTATTGACTAACGACGCCAATCCGATCCCGAGCCAGCTTCCTGCTGCTTCAAACGCATTTCTGGCAGCCGGATCACCCTTTCTGGCCAAACCGGCTACGATGGCCGCATCCAACAAAAGTTCAAAACCTTGGGAATGTTCGGGAAAAAGTTCCATGGCATATCGGACTATTGCACCAGCAGAGACATACTGCTCAAGACACCCATTATTCCCGCACGGACAAGGCAAGCCATCCGGCTTGACCGTGATGTGACCGAACTCGGAGGCAAAACCGTTCACCCCGCTCCAGAGGCGGCCATCCAAAATCAGACCACTGCCAAGCCCGGTTCCGATGCTGATAACCATGAACGACCTGAAATCGGTACCTGCACCATAGATATATTCTCCCATGGCAATAGCATTTGCGTCGTTTCCACAAAATGCAGGCAGGCCGGTTGCACCTTCCAGAAAACAGGTCAGGTTCAATCCGTCAAGAGGCTTCATGTTTACCGATGAATGGATTACTCCATCTCTGCTTACCAGGCCTGGAACTCCGACACCTATCCCTGAAACCGGCAGCCCGAGAGTAGCTGCAAAATCCTGCATTTCAGTGATTCCGGCCAGCAGTCTATTGCAGAATGCCACCCGGCCCTCTGAAATACCGCTAACAGAACGGCTCCGGAACAGAATTTTTCCCGAATCGCTTACCAGAGCAAAACGCAGATTTGTGCCACCGATATCTATACCTATATAAAGAAATTCCACAGTCTAAACCTCATTAAATAGCATTGAGTGTTTCAAACAGCATATCGTAGGTTATCATCAACCCCTCCGGAATAACCCTGATATCACCGACAACTGTCATGAAATTAGAGTCGCCGACCCAGCGTGGCACAATATGAACATGGAGATGGTCTTCTATGCCAGCCCCTGCGCCTCGTCCCAGATTAACGCCAATGTTGAAACCATCGGGCCTGGCAATCTTTTGCAGCAGGTTTCTCGCCCGCCGCACTGACTTCATTAAATCCAACAGCTCAACATCAGACAACTCATCCAGGTCCGAGGTATGACGCCTGGGCGATGCCATCATATGGCCATTGGTATAGGGGAAACGGTTCAACATGATCAGAGAATGTTCGGTTCGTTCCAGAACAAGTTTTTCACGATCTTCTTCAGTACTCCAGGCTGTACAAAAAACACAGCCCTCTTCACTGGCAATAGCCTTGATATAGCTCATACGCCAAGGTGCCCAGATTCTGTCCATCTCTCCCCCTTGCAATTGTAAACAGTGGTTTGACAGCAGTCAAAAAACAGAAGTTTTGATAAAATACACGAATATATTTGATTTAAAAAATAAAAAGGAGGGGTAGTGAAAAAATAAGGCACGCACTTCGAACACAAACAATGGGAGGAGCTACAATCTATTTCAATTCAAAACCATCCAGGTCCTCTGCAGAAAAGTTGATATCCGGTTCACACTTGGCGGCGTCCAACCTTGAGTGTACATCGCGGAAATCTGGATTAGCCTTATCAATCTCAGCTAGAAGAACCTTAGCTTCATCTCTCTTGCCGGCAGCCTCACAGGTCAAAGCCAGATCATATTTAACAGAACAGGAGTCATCAAGACTCAATCCCGGCTTAAGCAGAGACCTGAGCAGACTTTCTGCTGTAGCCACATCGCCTTTTTCACGAAGACAGGCACTTTGCAGAATAAAACAGGCAACTTTACGGGCAGGATCATCTGAGGCCTGTCTCAATTCATTGATCGCTTCATCAAAAAGACCCATTTCTTTAAATGCAACACCAAGATCATAGTGAGACTGGGCATCAGACATATCCACGTCACTGCCAAATCTTACACTTCTTGGCGCAGACGCAATACCGTCAAACATTTCGCCAACCGCATCCAACCAGTTCCCACCGTCATCATCCAATACAGCTTCATCCAGAAGGATCGTGCCGAACGGATTGTCATCCTCAATTTCAATCTCTATGTCAATCTCATCCATCTCCGGAGTTTCAACCGGAATGGTTTTTTTCGCCAATTCGACGTCGGTCTCAAAATCCACATCCGCAAAACTGATAACATCTTCTTCAACGGAAACAGATTTTGGTTCTTCATCCGCAAATGAAAATTCAGGGGCGAAAGGCTCAATAAATATATCTGTTTCTGCCTGTTTCTGTTCCGATGGCTTTTGTGATGCAAATGATGTCAAGGAAGATAGTTTTGAAGCGACTACATCGGCTCCATCAAAATCACCGTCCGCCCGATAGGCATTTTCCAATCCCTTTAAAATGCGGTTGTCGATCGGATCAATCAGGTCAAGAGCTTTATAGATGCTGACCAGGTCTGCCGTAGCCTTGCAATCAATAAAGTTCTGCTCATGCAGATCAAGGAACGCCATAACACCGGTAACATCCTTTTCGCTAATCAGGCACTCAAGATAGCCTTTTTGAGCAGAAATTTCCTCGGGGAAAAACTTGAGAAAATGCTGGTAGGCCATCTTCACGCGCTGAGGCTCATTTAGCCTTCGGAAGGCTTTTACTATAAGCTCCCAAAAGCGCTGATCCCTTGGATTCTGCTGCAGAACAACCTGAATTGCATTTACCGCATTGTTGGCATTGCCTTCTTCAACCTGCTTGGCAAGCACTTCAAACATAAAATCAGGTTTATCTGGAAACAGCTGTTTGATTCTGTCATTCAGCTTGATACATGAAGCATTATCGCCACGTTCATGGAGTACAGATGCCAGTTCCGCAAAGGTCCGGTAGGAATCCTCTTTCTTGGCAGCCTGAAAATATGATTCCGCAAGCATTAACTTGATGCCGATATTTTGTTTGTCTACATTATGCATCCGCTCAAGAATCTTAAGAGCGTCCTGATGATTGGATGAATTTTTATAATGCTCGTAAACTTGTTTATATTCGGAGAGTGCATTGGCAACCAGGCCATGCTTTTCATTCAGATCCGCCAGGGTCAGAGTAATACTAATCTCTCCCGGCAGCAACATCTGGAGTTTTTTGTAAACAGCGATAGCTTTAAGATAAAAGCCATTGGCGGAGTAATATTTACCTATGGATTCAAATTCGACCCGTGCGTCCTCTAGGCTGCCGGCCTTGATAAGAAGTTCGGCCAATCTCTGGCGTTGATTAATTGCAGAAGGATCAAGTGAGATCACCTGACGGTAGGTTTTGATGGCTTTATCCATCTGACCGCGCAAGGCAAACCGCTGAGCCTCTTCTATGAGCTTGTCTTTTTTAGAGCTCATCTGCTAAAAATCCCCTTCCAGCATTGCATAGTAAAGTCTAATTGTTACATTAGTGAAATATCGTTTAAAACTATATTATGCCACATAGGCGTGTCAAGCATAATAAGCCGGTTATATTAGGATTTATTTTTGGTTTGATGCCCAAATTGATTGTTTTTGACAAGACCATGAAAATACATTAGTTTATGCATCTTAAAGTCGTAATCCAGTTCCCCATAAGTAATGAAAAAGACCGTATCAACAGCGCTTTCCTGGAGAGAACTACAATGCATCTACTACCAAAGGCAAACCCTCTAAAAGAGCACCTTCCAGCGACCAAAGCAGTTATTTCCAATGTTTTGCAAAAACTCGCATCAGAAGACTTCACAGGCTACATGAACCTCAAGGCTCCTGGCTATGACGCGTTTTGCATTTTTGCACTGGGCAATATGGTATCTGTGATCAGCATAGAGCATGCAGCACATATCACAGGTTTTGATGCCTTTGAACATATGCTGGACAAGGTTTTTACCTCCGATGCAAAAATAAATATTTATAGAATGACCCCTGATCTGGTTATGTGTTCACATGCACTGCTGCAAGGGGAGAAGATTTACAGTGATGAAGTAATTCGACAGATCGACATGAAGGCAATTTTTGCCGACCTGAAAACCCGTGGCTTGAACGGAGTAGTCCGCTTTACCGCTGATGACCGCCTGGCAATGCTGTTTTTTAAAAATGGAACCCCGATCGGCTTCTACACTAGTGGATCACAAAACATTGAAGCCTCTCCGGAAGAATCACGTAAAATTGCAGCCATGCCCGGCGCAAAACTGGATGTTTTTTCCATAAACCCGCAAACTGATATCATTCCCTATGACCTGTTGCACATGTTTGATATAGACAACATTTGCGATAATCTTTCCAAAAAACACGCTGCACCGACAC
>JBGSQR010000178.1:0-4973 GCA_041737975.1 Geobacterales bacterium
TGAGGTTATAACTGTAATCAATAGTGAAGCAGATAAACTTTACGATCTTATTGTAAGCGAGCAGCGAAATAACATGAAAATTACAGCAAATATCGTTGGAATAAAAGGTTTAGTTGTTGATCTTATTACTTAGTATGAACAAAGAAAGACAAGGGAAAATCCCTTGCCTTTCTTGAAAATTTCATCTAAATAAATACAGATGTAATTAAACTTACTACTTGGCTGCCTTAGGTGTCATTTCTGCTTCAACCAATTCAATTAAAGAAATCGGCGCAGTATCACCCTGACGAATTCCAAGCTTGATGATCCTTGTGTAACCACCCGGTCTATCCATATAACGTGGAGCTATAGTAGCAAACAGTTTGGTCACAACAGACTTCTCACGAATGAAAGAGGCTGCCAGACGCATGGAGTGGAGGTCACCGCGTTTACCGAGAGTAATCATTCTCTCAGTAAAAGAACGTATTTCCTTTGCCTTGGCATCGGTAGTTGTTATTTTTTCATGGGTCAACAGTGAAGTGACCATATTTCTGAACATTGCTTCGCGATGGCTGGTTTTCCTGCCAAGTCGTCTACCCGCTTTGTTGTGACGCATAACTAATTTCCTTTCTGAAACAGATAACGATCCGTAATGTTACTCTTCTTCTTCTTTTTGCTCACCACGTAGTCGGCGCATAATTTCGGGTTCAGGGAAAGCATCCACCTTCATCCCAAAAGTAAGCCCCATGTCACACAGTATATCTTTTATTTCATTGAGAGACTTACGACCGAAATTTTGAGTTTTCAACATTTCAGCTTCCGTTTTAGAAACCAACTCACCAATGAATTTAATTCCTGCATTTTTCAGACAATTAGCGGAACGGACCGAAAGTTCGAGTTCTTCAACTGTTCGATAAAGGTTCTCATTAATTTTATCCAGTTCTTCCTGTGTTTCTTCAAGTTGCTGAGGTTCGGACTCTTCATCAAAGTTTATGAAAATAGAAAGCTGCTCTTTCATAATTTTGGCAGCATATGCTAGCGCATCTTCTGGCTTGCCACTACCATCTGTCCATATTTCAAGAGTCAACTTGTCATAATCAGTCATCTGACCAACACGAGCATTTGAAACAGTAAAATTAACTTTTTTGATTGGTGAATAAATAGCATCAATAGGTATTGTACCAACAGGTGCCTTCTCATCGCGATTGCGATCAGCAGAAACATAACCTTTACCCATTTTAACTGTCATTTCCATTTCAAAATGTGCATCTTTACCGCATGTAGCAATGAGATGGTCTGGGTTCATAACTTCAACATTATGACCAACAACAAAATCACCCGCCCGAACAATTCCTTCACCTTTATGCGTTACACGAATAGTCGCCTGTGGTACAGAGTGCAGCTTAAGACGAACACCTTTAAGGTTAAGAATAATATCTGTTACATCCTCTGTTACACCCTGGATCGCAGAAAACTCATGTAAAACACCTTTTATGCGTACTGAGGTTATAGCTGCACCTTGTAGAGATGATAGCAATATCCTTCTTAAAGAATTACCAAGAGTTGTACCAAAGCCACGTTCAAAAGGCTCGGCAAAAAATTTACCATATGTATCTGAAAGCGATTCTTTCTCAAATTGAAGTTGTTTAGGCCTGATAAGATCGCGCCAGTTTTTATACATTACAACCTCCTCCGGAGGAATTTATCCGGCTCTGATTTTACAGTTTCAAAAGCCAGATCAGTTAAACCAATTACTTGGAATAAAGTTCAACAACCAGCTGTTCTTGAATTGGGGTAGTGATGTCTTCACGTATTGGTAACGCTTTGACACTTCCCTTAAAACCATCTTTATCAAGTTCAAGCCATTGCGGGACACCACGACGAACGACAGCTTCAAGTGCTTCATTAATTGAAGCAATTTTAGTACTCTTTTCGCGAAGTGTAACAACATCGTTTACTTTGACCTGAATTGAAGGAATGTTAACCTTTTTCCCATTCAAAGTAAAATGACCATGCCTCACAATCTGGCGTGATTCGGTACGCGAAGAAGCAAAACCAAGACGATAAACAACATTATCCAAGCGTCTTTCAAGAAGTGAAAGAAGATTCTCACCGGTTACACCCTTCATACGATCAGCCTCAGCAAAATAACCACGGAACTGTTTTTCCAAAATACCGTAGATACGTCTGACTTTTTGCTTTTCGCGCAACTGAACACCGTATGCAGAGACCTTTGAACGGCCTTGTCCATGTTGCCCAGGAGGATAATTACGGCGCTTGATGGCACACTTGTCAGTGTAGCATCGATCCCCCTTCAAAAATAATTCCATGTTTTCTCTTCTGCACAAACGGCACGAAGGTCCTGTATAACGAGCCAATGCAAACCTCCTTGAAATGGTTAACGCGAATTAAACTCTTCTTCTCTTGGGCGGACGACAACCGTTATGAGGAATCGGTGTCACATCCTTAATGAAACTGACATTGAAACCAGCCGCCTGAAGAGCTCGGAGAGCCGACTCACGACCTGATCCAGGACCTTTTACATAAACCTCAATGTTTCTGAGGCCGTGCTCCTGAGCCTTTTTAGCACAATCTTCGGCAGCGATCTGAGCGGCAAAAGGTGTACTCTTACGAGAACCTTTAAAACCTTTTGCACCGGATGTAGACCAAGCGATTACATTTCCAACAGGATCTGTAATAGTAATGATGGTGTTGTTAAAAGTAGCCTGAATATGAGCTACACCATTAGTTATATTTTTACGCTCTTTTTTCTTACGAACTACTTTCTTCGCTGGACTTGCCATTCTAATTCTCCAGGACTAAATATAATTATTTCTTCTTACCAGCAACAGTACGTGCTGGGCCTTTACGAGTACGAGCATTAGTCTTTGTACGCTGGCCTCTACAAGGAAGACCTTTTCTGTGTCGCAATCCGCGATAGCAGCCAAGATCCATCAGTCGCTTTATGTTCATTGATATCTCACGGCGAAGATCACCTTCAACCTTGCTATTACGGTCGATTTCGTCGCGTAAACGAGACACATCAGCCTCAGTGAGCTTATCTGTACGAGTATCCGGATCAATCTTGGTTGTTTCAAGAATTGTTTCCGCGGTTGAGCTACCGATTCCGTAAATATAGGTCAAGGCAACTACTATTCTCTTGTTCTTTGGTAAATCAATACCAGCAATTCGTGCCAATTGATCGTCCTCCTTTAATTACTCATCCCTGACGCTGGGAATGCTTAGGGATATCGCAGATTACGCGGACAATACCCTTACGCTTGATGATCTTGCATTTATCACAGATTTTTTTTACTGATGCCCTAACTTTCATAATACACCCCTTCACGCATTAAACTAAACGCGTTAAAATATCAGGACCTTTATCTGTTATTGCAACTGTATGCTCAAAGTGTGCAGACAGTCCACCATCTAAGGTTATAACAGTCCAACCGTCTTCCAATACTTTAACTTGATGAGACTTCTCATTTATCATTGGCTCTATGGCAAAAACCATTCCAGCCTTTAAAGTAATACCTTTACCTGGAGTTCCATAATTAGGAATTTGGGGGTCTTCGTGAAGACTTTTACCGATACCATGTCCCACAAAATCTCTGACTACGGAAAAACCTTTACTTTCAACATAATTCTGAATTGCAAAAGATATATCAAACAACCTATTGCCAGGGACTGCCCTTTCAATACCCTCGTAAAGCGACTCGCTTGTTGTCTTTAGCAGACGTTTTGGACCATCTCCAATTTCTCCAACAGCAAGAGTAACTGCAGAATCTCCATAAAAATTGTCATACAATATACCAAAATCTAGACTTAAAATATCACCAGACTTTAATGGCTCGTCTGTTGGCATTCCGTGGACGACTTGATTGTTCGGTGAACAACAAAGAGCACTTGGGTAACCATGATAGCCCTTAAAAGCAGCTTTTGCATTACGTTTTCGTGACTCAGCGCTTGCAAGCTGCTCTAAATCGCGTGTCGTTACACCTGGCTTAACCTTCTCAGTAAGCAGCTCCAAAATTTCAGCAACCATCCTGCAAGGCACTCTCATGCGCTCAATCTCGCGAAGAGATTTAAGGACTATCACTGATCACCCTTTCAAGAGTTCACTAATCTGTAACTGTGTTTCACTGATTGACTTGGAACCGTCAACCCTCCTAAGCAAACCTACTTTATCATAGTAAGCTTTTAAGGGTGCCGTTTGCTGTTCATAAACATTTAGACGGTTTGACACTGACTCTGTTTTATCGTCATCACGCTGGAGTAAATGACCACCACAAAAGTCACACAGACCTTCAGTCTTTGGCGGAGCATTATCAACATGACATCCTTTACCACAAACAGAACAAGTGCGTCGTCCAGACAACCTTTGGACGATCAAATCACTCGACAACTCAAGAGAAATAACATGCTCAATGGATTTACCTAAATCCAAAAGAATCTTATCAAGTGCATCAGCCTGAGGAATTGTTCGAGGAAAACCATCCAGAACAAAGCCATTTAAACAATCAGGCTGCGCAATCCTACTTTTTACGATCTCTAGAACAACTTCATCGGAAACAAGCCCACCGGAACTCATTATAGCTTGCGCCTTCAAACCTACCGGAGTACCAGCCTTGACAGCTGCCCTCAAAAGATCACCAGTAGATATTTGAGGAATATTATAACGCTCAACCAGAAAAACGGCTTGAGTCCCTTTACCAGCGCCAGGAGGACCAAAAAGCACTAGATTCACTATCTGCGCCCCCTAATCCTAACACCTTTAAGGAAACCTTCGTAATTCCGTGTAATCAAATGCGACTCAATCTGAGCAACAGTATCCATTCCAACACCAACAGCAATCAGCAAAGCGGTTCCACCAAAATAAAAAGGCAGATTAAATTTACTAATAAGCACAGAAGGAAGTACACATACTATAGATATATATATCGCTCCAGCAAAGGTCAACCTGGTCAAAACACTATCCATAAAATCTGATG
>JBGSQR010000294.1:0-3252 GCA_041737975.1 Geobacterales bacterium
CGGGATGAAGCAGTGCCCATCCACCACCAGAAAATAATCCCCCTTGCCATTCTTGAAACCAATATTGCGGCCGGAGCTGGAGAGACGTTTCGGATTTTCCAAAAGCTTCACTTGTAGATACTCTTTTCCGAGGTCAAGCACGATGTTTTGTGTGCCGTCATCCGACATACCGTCAGCCACCAGAATCTCATAACGATCAACCGGATAATCCTGCCCCACCAACTGCATTAACGTCTCACGGATGTAGCGGGCTTCGTTGCGTATGGGCATTACAATGGTTATAAACGGCTCCATACAACTCCTCATATTTCCGCGTCTGTGCTTCAAAGCCAAAATGTTCGGCAATATAGAGATTTCCCGCCAGTCCCATATTCCTGCGCAATTCTTTCTCAGCCGCCAATTTAAGAACGCTTTCCGCCATAAACTCTGTATTGTCCGGTGTCGTCAAAAATCCGGATATCCCATCCTGGACCACTTCCGGCGTCCCCCCTACCCTGGTTGCCACCACCGGTTTTCTGACAGCAAAGGCCTCCAGAACAACATTAGGCAGCCCTTCGGTTAAGGACGGCAGCATGAAGATGTCAATCTCATGCATTACCGACTGCAGGTCGGTTCTGAAGCCGGGCAACAGAAATCTTCCCTCAAGCCCTGCCGCTGCTATTTTGCCTTCCAGTTCGGAACGCAGAAAGCCTTCTCCAAAAATGACAAAATAAACCGCGTTGTTCTGTGCTGCGACCTGACGAGCAGCTTCGATCATGCCTGCATAGTTTTTTTCCGGGCTGAGCCGCCCTGCTGAAGCGATGATGATTGCGTCATCAGGCAGCCCCAGCTGTCGCCGCAGAAAAGGTTCGGATGCAGCGGGAATCTCGCCCAGGTTGATTGCGTTATGGATCACGGAGACCTTTTCTTGCGGAACCCCGCAGGCAATAATTTTTTCCTGCTGGCCGCCCGAGACAGCCACGATATGATTCACATAACGCAGAAAGCGACGATCCAGAGCCTCATAAAAACGTATTTTAGGGTTTTCCCATGTCCACCCTCTGGAAATCGCAATTGCAGGCACACCACACATTTTAGAGGCAAAAAAACCAAGGATATTTGGCTTATACCCGTGAGTGCACAGGATAGCGACATTTTCCTGTTTGATTATCCTTGCAACATGCAAAATTGCTCCAGGATTGAGCGGCGACAACGCAGGCAATCGAATCGTGTGAAAACCACGCCTAACAGCTTCATCTCCCAAAGGGTCTATTGATCCCATGGCAACGTAAGTAACAAGAATTGGCCTGAATCGCTCACGATCCAGCCGGGCAAAGTGTTCCAGAATCTGCTTCTCCGGACCGCCAACAAAATTGCTGGCACGTAGATGCATGATAGTGATTGCCTCAGACACTGGCTGCCCGTCTCCAAACGTCGTCCATATTTCTGGCTATGGCATCCCAAGTATATGATTCGAGAATCAAGGAACGGCCAGCAAACTCATAATCATGATATTCATCGGCACCCATCAACACTTTGCATGCCGCATCAGCGAAATCCTGCGGAGTGTCCCGCAGCAGTATATTCTTCCCATCTTCAACATCCAAACCCTCCGCCCCGACAGTTGTAGATAAAACCACTTTGGCCATGGCCATGGCCTCAAGTATTTTGAGACGGGATCCTCCACCAACCCGTAACGGTACAACATATAAAGAACTGCCGGCGATGTATGGCCGAACGTCATCTACCGTTCCGGTGACTGTTACACCATTAATCTTCTCTGCAAGATCCATAAGCCACTGTGGAGGTTTGCGGCCGACGACTGTAAAGCTGGCAGCTGGAATTTGCCTTTTTATAAGCGGAAATATTTCCTCAATAAAATATCTGGCCCCATCCTGGTTCGGCCGCCAATCCATTGAACCGGTAAAGACCATACTTCCTGGCTTAATTTCGGCCTTAACCGGTGTAAAGTATCTTTCATCCACACCATTGGGAACAACCGTAACTTGTTCACAACCATAATTTTTAACGAACATATCCCGATCAGGTTCGGACACAGTTGTTACTGCCGAGTATCGTTGCGCAGCTTTTGTTTCATAACGAACCAACTTCTGCCATTGGAGATAAATATAGATTTTTTTAAGAGGATTGGTTTCCGCTTGGCAGTACCGCTCCCAAATCTGAGCCTCAACATTATGTGCCGAAAGAACCGACGGCAATCGGCCGAACAAGCTTTCAATATTCTCCGTATAGGGTGTCCACTCGCAATGAACAAGATCAAACTGACCGGAAGCAACAAGCAACCGTGCTTTGTCTGCCATAATAAGCGAGAAATGCCGGTCAACAATATACGGTTTTGAAGAGAACAGATTTGCAAACAGAGCGCAATAGAAACGAAAACCTTTTTGTTCGAGTACCGTACTTGGCAGGGTTATTAGCGTCACATTAGGGCAGTCAGGTAAAACAGCCTGTGATTCGCCATTACAGAGATAGGTAACCTTATGCTCTTTCTGGAGTCTCTGTACCAGGTTGTATGTTCTCAACCTCTTACCGGTATTAAGCGGCCATGGAATTTCTTCATCTACAATCAGGACATTCATAAATTATTCCAATTAGCGCTGATCTTCAGCCATTCAATTTTTCTTTGCGTTTATACGATTCTGTAGCGGAGATCCGGTCCGGTTGCCCTGCCTTTAATGTTGATTTATGTTTTTATGCTCTATGATCGGCCATTGCATCGGGGCGAGCCATCGGCGTTGCCCCTACATAGGTCGTGTTTCGGCATTAGCTGCAATTAACCGGGTTTTCCTTGTCCAATTCCCATTTCATGGGGTTGTTGACAATATATTCACGGGCACGGGATAACTCATTTTCGTTTCTGACAATCCGTTCGTAATAATTTCTTTGCCAGACAGGACAACCGGGATTGTTTCGAAATGTGTTAATCTGTTTGGTCACTATTGATTTGAATTGCGCCATAATTGCCCCGATTGAATCTGACCGCGGGCCAGTAGGGGCGGCCAGGTTGGGCGCCCTGTTTTCGCTGCAATATCCACCGTCGTTGCAGATTGCATCAGGGCGAGCCACCGGCGTCGCCCCTACACAACCTCATCAAACTTTATTCCCGCCCTTGAAAGCGCGGATGTACGCTACATTCGGTTTGGTCTTTTTCTCTTCCTTGAGACGCATCGGCTTATACTTCTTCAGAAGTTTGGCCGGCTCACTGGAAGGATCATTAAGATCGCCGAAAATTCGTGCCTGAGCCGGACAGAC
>JBGSQR010000301.1:0-6016 GCA_041737975.1 Geobacterales bacterium
CATTACCCACAAGCGACCAGACGATTCTGCACAGCAGACTGGTTGCAAATAGATACCCTGCAACAAAGTGGACAAATCGAATCCATCCCATTGCAAACTCTGATGCAGAAGCCCCAATGGAGTACGGGTGACCTATAAAAACACCCGTAACTGAAAGAGTGACAATGCTGGTTGCAATCAGCCAATGACACCACCGCACCGGCAATTCCCATATATAGCGTTTGAATTTACATTTATCGCTCATAGCTGGCCTCTTTTCAGGAAACCTTGACCTTAACCACTTCATTGCCATTCACATCCATAACATGGACGGCACAGGCAAGACACGGATCAAAGGAATGAATGGTACGCAGAATTTCCAGCGGCTTGTTAGGGTCAGCCACCGGAGTACCGATCAGAGAAGCTTCATAAGGCCCGCGCTGCCCTTTGGCATCTCGCGGCGAAGCATTCCAGGTTGATGGAACAACGGCCTGGTAGTTGAGAATCTTCTGGTCTTTGATTTTGATCCAGTGGCCCAATGCACCACGAGGGGCTTCATGCCAACCATAACCACTGGCTTCAGTCGGCCAACTGCTTGGCTCCCACTTTTCTCCATTGTGGATACGATAATCACCCTTACCGATATTTGCGATCAGCTCATCCAGATACTTGGGTGTCTGTTGAGCCAGCAGCAGACAGTCAATTCCACGGGCGGCTGTTCTGCCCAGAGTTGAGAACAGTGCTGCCGGACCTACTCCCAGTTTTTTCAGTACCATGTCAACGGCGGCCTTGGTCTCCTTGTGCCCGGAGCCGTAGGCGACCAGCAGCCTGGCCAACGGACCGACCTCCATGGTTTTTTCATCATACCTTGGAGACTTGACCCAACTGTATTTCTTGTCCGTATCCAGATGTTCATAAGGTGGTTTGGGGCCGGTGTATTTAGCCTCCGACTCACCATCCCACGGATGAAGTCCCTTACCTGCCCCGCCTGCATACTCGTACCAGGAATGATCCACATATTCGGCGATCTTTTTCTGGTCAACCGGATAGACTTTAGTCAGATCATTCTTGAGAATGATACCGGCAGGAAACCAGAGATTGCCATTGGCATCCGGCATGTCGCCGTAACAGAGGTAATTGCCGTCACCACCGCCGATTGCCGCCCAATCCTTATAGAAGGAGGCAATTGCCAACAGGTCCGGGATATAGACCTTTTCAACAAAATCCTGAGCCTTCTTCAGCAAGCGCTTGATTTCAATCAGTTTGTCTGCGTTCAACGCATTCTGGGAATCCGGATCAATGGGGATCGACATGCCGCCGACCAAAAATGTCTGTGGATGAGGATTCTTGCTACCCAGAATCGCATGAATCTTGATTACATCCTTCTGCCAGTCCAGGGCCTCCAGATAATGAGCCGTAGCCATCAGATTAGCCTCAGGCGGAAGCTTGTAGGCCGGATGCCCCCAGTAGGCGTTGGCAAATGGACCGAGACGACCGGAGGCCACAAAAGTTTTGACCTTATCCTGAACACCTTTGAAATATGTGGCGGAATTGTTTGGCCAGTCAGACAGTGAAGCAGCCAAAGCGGAAGTCTTGACAGGATCAGCCTTGAGTCCTGACACCACATCAACCCAATCAAGAGCGTGCAGATGGTAGAAATGGATTACATGGTCCTGAACGTTCTGTATCCCCATGATGATATTTCTAATCAGCTGGGCATTTGGTGGAATCTTGATTTTGAGGGCATCCTCAACGGCACGGATCGAGGCGATGGAGTGCACGGTAGTACAGACACCGCAGATACGCTGTACCCAGTACCAGGCGTCACGCGGGTCACGACCTTTGAGTATTTTCTCAATCCCTCGATACATGGTGCTTGAGCTCCAGGCATCCGTAATCTTGCCGCCATTGACTTCTGCTTCTATGCGGAGATGCCCTTCTATTCTTGTAATGGGGTCAACAACAATCTTGGCCATTGTCTATGCCTCCTTATTTATCGTCTGAGTGATTATCTTTGTCTTCGCTGTCCGGTTTCTTCCGCATGGCATTCATGGCTCCGTGGACGGCAAAAGCTGCAGCCACACCACCGACCATACCCAAACCGATCTTGTCGGCAGTACTCTCAATTCCAAACCCTGGCACATTCGGCAAACGTTTGTACATCGGCGACATGGTATCCCAGAAATTCGGTTCCGAGCAGCCGACACAGCCATGGCCTGCTGCAACCGGCCAACTGGTTTTCTCGTTATAACGCTGGGTTGGGCAGTTGTGGAAAGTAGCCGGACCTTTACAGCCCATTTTGTAGAGACAGAATCCCTTGCGATGCCCCTCATCGCCCCATTTTTCCACATACTGTCCGGCATCAAAGTGAGGACGGCGTTCGCAATTATTGTGAATCAACTTTCCGTAAGCAAATAAAGGGCGCCCCAGCGCATCCATGGCCGGTATTTTCCCAAAAACCAGATAATGTACAAAGGAAGCGGACAGAATATCGGCATTGACCGGACAGCCGGGAAGATTAATAAGCGTTATGCCCGGCACCGCTTCCTTGACACTAACAGCACCAGTAGGATTGGGAGAGGCGGCGGCAATACCACCGTAAGCGGCACATGTTCCGACAGCAATAGTAGCGGCAGCACCACCACAAACTTTTTTAGCTATGGACATACTTGTCTTGCCGCCAATACAGCAGTACACACCGTTATCCTTGGTTGAAATGGACCCTTCCACCAGACAAAGGTATTTGCCTTTGAATTCAGTAATCGTTTTTTCCAGTGCCTCCTCTGCCTGATGTCCGGCAGCCGCCATGATTGTTTCATGATAATCAAGCGAAAGGATATCAAGCACAATTTCGGCAACAGTAGGATTGGCTGAGCGCAGCAAAGCCTCCGTATCACCGGTACAATCCTGAAAGTTCAGCCATACAACAGGAGGTCGCTTGGCCTGTTCCAGCGCCTCGGCAACCTTGGGTGCAAAAGAGACCGGAAGAGCCAAAGCAGCAGTAACCGCAGAGCAGAACTTAAGAAAATCGCGTCTGGAAACTCCACGGGCTTTCAGCAAATCACTTACTGAATAGGAATACTTTTCCAGACCATCTTTTTTACCAAACTTTTGCGAACCCATCTTCGACCTCCCCTTTAGCTGGAGTGATTAGATTCCACCTGACTGGAATAAAAATTAATATTTATTTTCACGCCAATAAAACAGCGTTATGGCAATATGTACGAACATATTATTTGATTCATACATTTGTCAAGAAGATTAATAGTGGAACACAAATGACTTTGTATTTTCTATTTAGTAAAGATAGCACTGATTGCCTAATATGCAACTTTGCCAACAAACTAAATATTTAATATTCACGTAAACAAATTCTGAAATTGGGTTATTATTATGATGGAGTTGACTTAAAATTACAGAAAGAAGGGATTTTGGATGCGTCAATACATAAAACTATCGGTTTTTGCCATCGGGACCATTGCAATATTTATTACAGCATGCAAGCCAAACAGCGAACAAAAAACAAAATCAACAGTAGAAAGCAACTCAACAAAATCTTTAAAATCAGAATCGCAACGAGGAGAACAGCTTTATAAACAGTACTGCGCAAGCTGCCATCCCGATGGAGGCAATGTCAGTGATCCGAAAAATAATCTGCGCAAATCAACACTGAAGGCCAAACGAATCACCAAACCTGAAGACATCGTCACAATAATGAGAAAACCGGTTTCACGAATGATCAGTTTTGATGTTTCAACCGTTTCAGATGAAGATGCACGGGCTATTGCAGAGTACGTGTTGGAAGCATTTTAATACAGATATAAGTCAAAGAAGGATCTGCTGAATAAAAAAAGGCCACATCTTTCGATGCAGCCTTTTTTCGTTCCATGAAAAAGAAATTACTTCTTTGCAGGAGCAGCAGGCTTAGCAGCTTCAACTTTAGGAGCTTCTTCTTTTTTCATTTCTTTTTTGGCTTTCTTTGCTTTTTTAGCTTTTTTTACTGGCTTTGCAGCTTCTTTTTTCTCT
Organism: Geobacterales bacterium; assembly: GCA_041737975.1. GTDB lineage: Bacteria > Desulfobacterota > Desulfuromonadia > Geobacterales > Pseudopelobacteraceae > JBGSQR01. The sequence goes on from JBGSQR010000301.1 coordinate 4,006, forward strand.
GCAGCAGGAGCAGCTACTTCAGCTTTTGCAGGAGCAGCAGCAGGTTTTGCAGCATCAGCTGCGAAAGCTACAGCGGCGAAAGAAACGGCTACGAGAGTTGCGATGATGCTGGATACGATTTTTTTCATTTGTTGTACCTCCGAAATTTAATTGCTTATGTTTCTACTTATTGCAGACGACATGCCAACTCCGCTCAGCCCCCTAAAACAAGCTTTTGCGACATAAAAGCTCACAGACATACTACCAAGACACCTCACCCCGTCTTATAAATACCGCAAATAAGGTAAAACACCAAGAACAGCACTATCGGTGACGGGTAGTATCAAAATCATGAATATGCTATGCTCCATCCCTGTAAAACAAGATCAACAAGATGAGGTAATTTGTGGCTCTAATAACCCTACGCAATATAACCCTGGCCTTTGGCGGCCCTCCACTTTTCGAAGGAATCAACCTGCAGATCGAACCCGGAGATCGACTCTGCCTGTTAGGCCGGAACGGAACCGGAAAATCCACATTAATGAAACTCATCAGTGGAGAACTGCCCGTTGAACAGGGTGAAATATCCAGACAACAAGGGCTAAAAGTAGCACTGGTTTCGCAAGAATCTCCGGAAGGTTTAGCCGGAACAGTTTTTGACGTTGTTGCTTCCGGCATGGGCAATGCCGCCGACCTGCTGGCGGAGTACCATCATGTGGCTCACCAGATGGCAACTAATGGAGACGAGCAGTTGCTTGCACGCCTGGAATCACTGCAAAAAGACCTGGAAGATACCGGCGGATGGCACCTGCATCAGGAAGTTGAACGAGTCTTATCGCGCCTGGACCTGGATGCTGAAAAAGAGTTTGCCACACTCTCCGGCGGCACCAAGCGCAGGGCGCTGTTGGCCAGGGCCCTGATATCATCTCCCGACATCCTGTTGCTGGATGAACCAACAAACCACCTTGATATTGAAACAATCATCTGGCTGGAAGATTTTCTGATCAAGCAGGTCAAGACAGTTTTGTTTGTGACTCATGACCGCGCTTTTGCAAGAAAGATGGCCAACCGGGTAGCTGAGCTTGATCGGGGCCGAATCTATTCCTTCTCATGCGGTTACGACACATTTGTTGAGCGCCGTGAAGAGCTGCTTGCTGCCGAGATTACCCGTCAGGCACTATTTGACAAGAAACTGGCCCAGGAGGAAGTCTGGATCAGACAGGGAGTTAAAGCTCGTCGTACCAGAAACGAGGGACGAGTCAGGGCGCTGAAAAAACTTCGCGAAGAGCGGGTACAAAGACGCGAACGCCAGGGTACGGCAAAGATCCAGATGCAGGAGGCCGAAAGATCGGGGCGCCTGGTAGTAGAGGCAGATAAAGTTAACTTTGGTTTTGACGGACACCAGGTGATCCGGAATCTTTCTACCACAATCATGCGTGGTGATCGTGTCGGCATTATCGGCCCCAATGGCTCCGGCAAAACCACTCTGCTGCGCCTGCTGCTGGGATCCCTGCAACCAGACAGCGGAGAAGTAAAACTCGGCACACGGCTTGAAATCATCTATTTTGATCAGATGCGCGAACAACTGGATACAACTAAAAGCGTGTTGGAAAATGTGGGGGAAGGGAACGATACGCTTGTCATCAACGGCGTCAGTCGCCACATCATCGGCTATCTGCAGGATTTTCTTTTCAGCCCGGAACGTGCCCGCAGTCCGGTCAGCATACTGTCCGGCGGGGAACGCAATCGTCTGTTGCTTGCCAAACTATTTACAAAACCTTCCAATGTCCTGGTTATGGATGAGCCTACAAACGACCTGGATGCAGAAACACTCGATCTGCTGGAAGATCTGCTGGCTGAATATTCCGGCACACTGCTTCTGGTAAGTCATGACCGGGAGTTTTTGAATAATGTAGTAACAAGTACACTGGCCGTTGGTGATGATGGACAGGTCAGCGAATTTATAGGCGGCTATGACGACTGGCTGAGACAGACAGCACTGGAATCTCTTCCTGCGCCAACAACAGTTAAA
>JBGSQR010000364.1:0-2772 GCA_041737975.1 Geobacterales bacterium
ATTCTTGCATCTATCTTACGCGGGCTGTTCTCACCCAGACGTGTCACTTCCTGCTCTTGTAAAACTCTCAAAAGCCTCGTTTGCGACTGGAGAGGCATGGCACTTATCTCATCGAGGAATAAAGTGCCGCCGCTGGCTTCCTCAAATTTTCCCTTCGAGTCGTGGGCCGCACCAGTGAAAGCTCCTTTCTTATATCCGAATAGCTCGGCTTCGATGAGTGTCTCGGGTATGGCGGCACAGTTGATTGCAACAAATCCGGTCATATTGCGACCCGATGCAATATGAATTGCCCTAGCCAGCACTTCCTTACCCACACCGCTTTCACCGTAAATGGCAACCGTGGTTTGCGGGAAAGCAGCCACCTGCTTGGCTGCTGTAAGGGTTTCACCCATGACTGGTGAACTGCTGGTAATATTATGAAAACTGAACTTTTCACGCTCATAATCCAGCATCCTGTCATAGCTGACCTTCAGTTGGGCATGATCCAGAATGCGCTTGACGACCATCAGCATTTCATCACGATTTAGTGGTTTCAGCAGATAGTCGTCAACCCCTTCTTTCATGGCGGCAATGGCGGTATGAACAGTGCCATGGGCAGTGACTAGTACAAACGGAAGCTGAGGGTATAAGCTGCGCACCTCGCGTAGTAATGTGACTCCATCCATTCCAGGCATAACCATGTCAGACAGAATCAGGTCGTATCGACTATTATCCAATTCAACAAGTGCTTCAGCTCCGCATGAAACACATGTTGCACTGTATCCTGCGTCATCCAGATATCCCTTGATCATGAAACGAAAACTCTGTTTATCGTCTACTACGAGTATTTTTGCTCCACTGTTCATGAACCACTCTCCCGCTTCCGACCGTTCAGACAGATATTTCGCAGCAATTCGATGGCTTTTTCTACCTGTTGGTGACTGATTGTTTGAGCATTATTCATCAGCCAGGCAGACAATTTAGCCGGTTTACGGTTTTCCAGATGGCTGCATAAGCCTTTCAATGTATGGGCGACTCGACCGAGCTCGTTTCGATCATTATTTTCAAGAGAGGACTGCATGTGCCGCAGTTCCTCTTCAATATCCTGCAGCAACAGTTCCCGGTACTGCCGGGCCCTCTCCGGATTATCCCCGAGATCACTACGGGTCAGCATATTCAGGAGAAGCTCTTCTTCTCCCGATGTAGTAACGACCCCACCACAGTGAGCGACAATAGCCCTGGCCAACTGTTCGTGCATAACAGGTTTCGCCAACACAGCATTTATACCGGCATTAAGACATGCTTCACGGGTAGCGGCATCAAGATCAGCCGTAATGGCAATAATCGGCACAGGCTTTTCTGAACAGTCAATTTCCCTTTGCCTGATCCGGCGAGCCACTTCTATACCGTCAATATCCGGCATTCGCACATCTAACAGGATCAGATCAAATCGCAGTTCTTTCAGAATCTGCAAAGCCTGAAATCCGGTCTCGGCCAACATAACCTGCTGTCCCCAGGACTTAAGGATATCCCCCAGCAAAATGCGGTTGAAGCCGTTATCCTCAATGATCAGGACGGTACCATTGGCAACTGCAACTGGTGGAACAAGATCATCCGCTACCGGTTCCGTCTCATGAAACGGCAGCTCCACAACAAAACAGCTGCCGACGGATTCTTTACTAGTAACACTAATCTTACCATTCATCATCTGTGTCAGACTGTGCACAATTGCCAAACCGAGGCCGGTACCGCCGAATTTACGGGTAATAGTCGGGTCAATCTGGCGGAAAGGTTGAAAAAGCAGCTCACGTCCGGCTTCAGGAATACCGATGCCGGAATCGCAGATTTCGAACCGGACTAGTTTTTTGGCTTTGCCCAGATCATATCGGGAAAGACCTGCTTTAAGAGTTATGGTCCCATTATCCGTAAACTTGACGGCATTGGAAAGCAGATTGGAAAGGATCTGGCGCAGACGGGTCGGGTCACCAAGCACCCATTCCGGCAACTGCTGCCATGTTTCAACCTGAAACAGCAATTCTTTCTGCTCTGCCTGCGAACGAAACTGTTTTTCCAGGTTTGCAATCAATAACCACAGGTTGAATGGAACGGACTCAATTTCAATACGTCCAGCCTCTATCTTGCTCATATCAAGAATGCTGTTGACCAGATCCATCAATGAATGTGAAGATTCTTCCAGTATACTCAGATATTGCTCGATCTTGGCAGGGTTACTGGCTGTACGGGCCAGCGAACTAAAGCCGACCAGGGAATTAAGCGGCGTGCGAATTTCGTGGCTGACCAGGGCGAGAAATTCGGACTTGGCCCTGTTAGCGGCCTCGGCAGCCAACTTGGCTTCTGAAAGCTGAAGAGTCCGTTCTGCAATCTGCTCTTCCAGGAACTGATTGCGTTCCTCCAGATCATGCAGCGGATAAATTTCACCATCCTGCGCCATGGCAAACGAAACCGAAATACTGCTGTGCGAAATTTTCCAGCCAGCGGATTCTTTCCTGAAAATCAATACAAGGCGGGCTGTTTTACGCGAAAGAATGTGATCCTTAAACGGCAGATGAATTATGAAAGCGCTGGTTGCAACGGCAATCGTATCAGAGAGTGACTGAATAATCAGGTCCTTGAGTTCAATACGGATCGGATCTTTGACCTGGGCAAAGTCCTGTCTGGTAATGGCGATCCATTCATCCCTGTCACCCACCAGGTTGTCACCGCTTCCTGTTATTCCGGAAAAATTTTCACTAAAAAATTCCGTTAACAAATCATCTCGGGATGAATACATAC
>JBGSQR010000389.1:0-4300 GCA_041737975.1 Geobacterales bacterium
CAGGCCAAACCATGCTTACAATCGCATCTATTTAATAATTATTTTAGAGCCCCTTTTTCTCAAACCAGTAGAAAAGCCCCACTGTCCCGACAGTAAATAATGGCACAATTACCCACTTTGAAACACCAAGCGCCTCAGGCAGGCCGATCTTGCCGTAATCACTCCAGGCCAGTACCGTAGTTTTGAAGAAGGGAAACAGTTCCGCATAAACAGCCGCACCGACGATCATTCCGACAATGGCGAAGATGGCATGCCAGCGTCCTTCACCCAAAGCTCCGACTGAGGTGCCCGGACAGTATCCCATGATCGCCCAGCCAGCGCCGAACAGACCGCCTCCAAGCAGAATAGCCCCCATATTCATCGGTTTATGACTAAGCTTAATAATACCTGCATCGGAAAGCAGCATGATACCGATCATACCTACAACAATAGCCGACATCATGAACTTGAGAATGGTCATATCCTTCAGCAGCATGGCACCCAGCTGCTTTTCAAAACGGAGTACCCTTCCCTTCTGCAGCAGAAATCCGAAGGCGATTCCGGTCAATAATCCCAACCAGTGAGCAGTAGTCATGACCGCCTCCTTCTGTAGACCAGACCGGCTACAATTATTCCCACACTGAAGAACATACCCAGGGCAACAAAACCGCTGACAGACAGCTGCATCAAGCCGCTCAAACCGTGACCGCTGGGGCATCCATCGGCCATTCGCGCACCGACCATGGCCACAATGCCGCCCAGAAAGGCCCCAATCGCCCTTTTACCCACTGACGGGCCGAAGCGTTTCTCCCACTCCGGCGGCACACTTTCCAGCTTGAAACTTCTATCTGTCTGCGAAGCTACCAAAGCACCCAGAAAAATTCCGATGATGATCATGAACTGCCAGTCAACCATAACCTTTTCTTTCTTGAAATACTCATTGGCAGCCACATGTTCGGGAGCAACCGTCTGTTCAATCAGACCTGCCGCGCGGACAAAGGTTGTTGATGCCCCCAGATAGGACCCTTTACCCAGCAGTGTAGTCGTTGCAAAAACCGAAATTATGGCCAGCACACCAACCAGGGCTCCGGCCAGATACGGACTCCAACCACCATCGCTTGATTTTGGACTCATTAGCGCCTCCTTTACAGTAAAACGTTATCAAACATGAACAACATCAATCAGCCTGTTTCTCACCGATCATCAAAAACACCGTAAACGTTTTAATTTCACCATCAGCAGCTGTTTTGACTATCTCAGCAGCAGTGAAATCACGAACATCAACAAACCCGGCCTCTTCTAAAATGCTACGTAAAGCCGCCCTATGGAACCCGTGATGAAAAACACCAGTATTATCAACATGAAACTGGCCATGGTCCAGATCCAGGTCTGCAACACAGAGACACCCTTTGTGTGTGATCATCTGATAAAACCTGTTAATCAGCGGTGCTACATGAGTAACGTGATGCAGAGTCATGGCACTTGTCACCAGTTGATATTGCTCTTCCAGCAAATCGCCTTTTTCAAGGTCAACAAGTTTTGCAATCACATTGGCAAGCTTCAACTTCTCAATTTTAGACTTGATAACATTAAGCATACCAGCAGAGCTGTCCACACCTGTTACAGAATGAACAAAAGGCTGCAATCTTATTGTCAGCAGACCGGTACCACAACCGAAATCCAGCACATCCATTCCGGAAGTCAGAGTAACCTGCCTGATTATTGAATCGGCAATGTCATTAGCCAGCCGAACCTTTGCCGGATCCTCATCCCAGAAGTCTGCAACCTTGTCAAAATCACGTTTTTCAACATTCATGAAAACACCGTTATTATCAATTAGAAGTATTTTATATCCTGATTATATTACATAATTGCCATATAGCAACTTTTGGCCATCAACACATCAAACCTTTTCAGTTTTTTGTGAATCAAGATGCTTTTCCAGCAGATCGGCCGCCACTTCAACGCACTGGCTGCATTTAAGGACACGGGCAGATCGAATATCCCTGCAGACCTTATGTCCACCGGCGGCCTGACTGAATTGGGCTGCTATTTTTTCGGCAGCCTCCTTGTCAATAATACAATTAACTGCATGCAGGGCACCGCAAACACCTTCCGGCGCTTTTCCATGACCGCAACCGGCAAGCTGATCAATCAGGCTGTCTTTGGATACGGTTTTTCTCTGCCAGGCTGCGGCAACAGCCTGTGCGCAGTTTCCTTTACCGCCGGTGTAATATTCGGAAGCATATTTTTTCATGTAATATCCTTTATTTTAAATATTGTATTTTATATATATGTTTTTTTGAATATATAGTCAACCATTTTATGCCAGGTCAAAACCTTTGTTCCTAAACCGGCCACAACGGACATTCATCCCCCAGACACTCATGATTGCGGGCCACCTGGGTGCAGGCAAAAGGTGCAAGATCAGACATTCCAATCCCGTACATTTCCCATGCTATTTGCATCCCTCTCCTTAGGGCCAGCCAACAATCCCGCTGGCAGCAACGTGCCGTCGCGTATCCGGCAATATCTGCCAGCACTAGCTGAACTATCTGCTGCACCTTCTGTCGTGCTATTCCTTTAAGGGGAGTTGCCTCCAGAAGTATACTGAAAGCGATCCCGACGCCAACTGCAGCACCGCATACACCCATATAACCGCAGCTGCCACCGCTGACTTCTCCGCCTCTACGAATAGCGGAACGGATCTGTTCGTCTGACACAGGCTGACCGGCATTGCGAAGACAGGTGAGCAGCAGACCCGGAACCAGGGCATGATACTGTGGTCCGTGAACCGGAAACGACGGGTGTTGCCGAAACTCGTGAAAAAGCTTGATCGGGTCGAGTTCTGTAGACCTGACGCAAAGATGCTCGATCAACTCCAGGGCATCGCCGGTATGGCACTGATCGCAGACAAAATGCCCCTGTTCGCAGCAGGCATTGGACTGGAGAGTATTTCCGCAATAGTGACAACCTGCTGTCCGCTCAGTAGTATGATATTGCAGCGGTGCGCCACAGACCATGCAACCGGAATCATGAACAGTGGAGTGATGTGGTGCTGAAACAGGCTGAGACTCTGGTGCGATACAGCAGTTGGCGCCAGCAGCAATGGCCACATTGATTACAAAGCCATGCTGGTCAAGCAGCCAGATCTGTTCGCCCAACTTGTCGGCATCAGCCTTGGAAATTGAGGCACTCTGCCCCGGACGCAGCCACTGTCCTCCCGGTGTCAGCAAACCGCTGGCCGGCCCCGGATAAAAGGCCTGCACCATTTCCGGCTGCTGGAGTGAAGGCTTGCCAGCTTCAAAGGTCAGCGAATAAAAAGGATGACCGTTGACAACCCGGTAAGGCAGGCGTTTCAAGACTTTGAAACCGCGAAAGCCGCTTTCCTCAAGTATCCCCAGCAAATCCTTCTGGGTCATGGCCCCGCTGATGCATTCACCCCGCAGGGTTTCGTCATTCAAAATGACTGCGTCCGGCTCGTTTTCACAGACCACATCAGCCGTAACCAGCCTGCCGCCGGGAGCCAACACGCGAAATATTTCGCTGAAAGTCATTCGCTTATCAGCAGAAAGATTCAAAACACAGTTAGAGACCATAACATCTGCACTTTTATCCGGTAACGGCAGCTCTTCAAGAAAACCTTTGGCAAAGTCCAGATTATCAAAACCCAGTGATCGTCGTACATCCTCTGCCCCTTTACGGGCCAATGACAACATCGGTTCCAGCATATCCACGCCGGTAACATGACCATTTTTGCCCACCATCCGGGCTGCAATAAAACATTCCACTCCACTGCCGCAACCAAGATCAACAACCCGTTCACCGGCCTTCAGCCCCGCATCCATAACCGGGCTTCCGCAGCCGTAGCCACGAAAACGATAGGCGGCCGGAATATGTTCGATCAAGCCTGCGTCATAGTGGATCGGATTAAGTATCTCGCTCCGCTTATCACCGGCGGCAGATGCGTAATATTCGCCGACTTTGCTGCGGCTGTCAGTCGAGCCGTTCAGTGACAACAGGCAGTTGGTATGACATAACGTCACCGGGCCATGACTGCCGCAACTAACCAGCAGCTCACCCATCTTCAGCCGCAGTGCTGCACCCACCTGTTCAGGCAGACGCTTTGCAGTCTGACGGATAATCGTTAACGCCAGTTGTTCCAGCAACGGATGATAAGGATCATTACCGATGAAGGTTCCGGCATGATGATAGCTGTGATCAAAATCACCGCCCCCCAGCAGAAAACGCCAGGGGTCATTCAGGTCGGCAGTACTGGTTGCGCGTATTGAAGCAAGCACCGGACTGTTCTGCCAGGCGC
>JBGSQR010000401.1:0-6053 GCA_041737975.1 Geobacterales bacterium
CGGTTGCAGGTCGCGCTGGACAATAGCATCCGTCGGAATGTGGGCCGCAATAACGGTCAGGACCCGCTCCAGCTCAATGTTCAGGTCTGCGTCAGCGCCACCTGTTTCATCCACATGGGAAAACCCCTTCAAGTCCGTAACTATCCGTGCGATACGTTTTGCCCCTTCAATTGACTGTGAAAGAAGCTCCTCCGTATCGGACAGGATGAAATCAAGCTTCAGTTCCCGCAGTTTCTTTTCTGAAGCCTCGCTAAGCTGTAAAGGAGTCAGGTTCCTGGGCAACAATTGCTGATAAAAGCCTATCATTTCTTTCATGCGATTCACATAACGGCTTAAGGTCGCCAGGTTGCTGAGTACAAAGCCATTTGGATTGTTAATTTCATGGGCCATGCCTGCTGCAAGACCACCAACGGCTGCCAGTTTTTCCTGTTGCAGCATCCTGGCATAAGCCTTCTTCAGTTCAGCCGTTCGTTCATCAACCTTTTGTTCCAGTGAAATGGCCAGCTCGCGGTAACGCCGCTCTGATTCCCATAACCTCTTGTTTGTGTCCACTAACTGGTCGTAGGATTCCTGAACGACCGAGGTGTGCATTTCTGTCGTCAACATGCGTTTAAGATTGTTGGATATGGTCAGTTGTATGGCATCACGAGCCAACAGAGCCAGTGGTTCAGCCATACTGCAGGTCGCCGGGTCAAATGAAACCAGTAGTGTTCCCTGGGGTTCACCCTCCACCAGCAGGCCGTAGCGGATCTCGCTGTAAGTATTGAAAGCGCTGTCACTGCCCTGGCGGCAGATCGGCAGTCCATCTTCATCCAGGACGCAGGCTATGGCCGGGCCGGCTTTTATAAGACTTTTCAGTAGCGGTTCAATCTCGCTTCGCGAAATGATTTCTGCCAGTCGCCTCTCCTCACCTACAATGAAATTTATCTGCGGCATGTTAGTGCTCATTTTGCACCTTCATTATTTCACTCAGGAAAATTTCCCGATCCACTTCAAACCTGGATGTCAAACCGTAGCGGGCATTGACCGAATCAAACATCAAACCCAGAATTTCTTCAAAGGTCTCCAATGTGCCCCATCCCTTAAGTGCGGAAGCCATATAAACTGGTAACCCTGTGGGTGCCCAGACCCGCCGCAATTCCTCTTCCGAAACCACATCCGGCAGATCTCGTTTGTTGAACTGCAGCACCAACGGCAAACGTTCCAGAGTAAGTCCGACCATGGACAGGTTGGTTTCCATGTTATCAAAGCTGTCAAAGTTGACCGCCATCTGGGACGCCTGGGAATCTGCCACAAATACCACACCATCAGCTCTCTGTAACACTGCTTTGCGGGTGGCGTCATGGCGAACCTGTCCCGGCACGGTATAAACCTTCAGCTTGATCTTCATTCCGGACGGAGCAACATAAAAGAAAGGCAGCAGATCGAAATAGATAGTGCGGTCTTCGGTAGTATCCAGCAGCATCAGCTCACCCCGGCCTTCCATGGAAAGCTGATCATGCAGGGTCAGCAGATTTGTGGTTTTACCTGATAGCGCCGGGCCGTAGTAAACCAGCTTCAGCACGATCTTCTTGTTTTGTTCGTCGAATTCGATCATTTGGGCCAGTTTTTTCAAGAATTTGAGGTTGTTGGTGCAAAATACTGGTTTATCCCCCTCATCCGGCTTTCAGCTACCTTCTCCTTTAGGCCATTTGGAGGTCCTCAGGGAGAAGGGTTTAAAGCATAATTCCTTCTCCATTAGGGAGAAGGTGCCCCGGAGGGGCGGATGAGGGGGAACAGCCTTTACCCGCTCGTAGTTACAAACACTCCATGACTCGGTGGATCCAGTCTGTAATTGCGCTGAATGGCAATAACCTTGTTTTCGTCAAGCGTGGTTCCCCGTTTTAGCAGCAGTATGCCGGAACCGCTGCACACATCTCTGGAAAGCTGCATTCCGGGGGTCAGCTCTTTGGCCTCCAGCTCGATCTCCACCAGATCGCTTTGATTGTTTTTGGCAAAATAGATATATTTGGTCAGGCGCTTGAAGGCTGGAGCCAGTGCCGGATCCAGGTGTTTTCCTAGCAAATGGGCTGTTTTGGCCAACGCCTGTTCGGCAAGAGACGATGTGCAGGTCTGGGCAACCTTGTCGATATTGTCGGCATAGGCGATAATCCGAGCCCCCAGCGGGATGTTCTCACCGGCCAGTCCGTCGGGAAATCCGCTGCCGTCGAAGTTCTCATGGTGATGCCGGATTAAAACCCCGACCGGCCTCAGGTCTTCAATCTCGTCAATCATCATCTGACCACGCAGCGGATGCTGCTGGTATCTCTTGTAATCCTCAATACTCATGGCATCTCGTGGAGTCGCCAATACTTTCTCTGAAATACCGATTTCACCGATATCGTGCAGAAGTGCCGCAATTCTCAAGGTTTCCAGTTCGTCTCCCTTGATGCCGAGCTCTTTGGCCACATTTACGGACAGTTCCGCCACATTGCTGGCATGTCTGTGGCGCTTCCCGCCCTGTAATTCAACCAGGCTGGAAAAGGCCGTAATGACGGCCGTGTAATTGTTTTTAGCCTTGACGACCAGTGATTTTAGCTCGTCGTTTCTCATGCGGATCGAGGTAGTCTGCTCCAGTACTCTCCCCTTCAAATTTTGATTCCACTCTTTCAGCTCCTCATTCTGTTGATGTACAATGGCATTCAGTCGCCGGTTTTCATCCATCAGCAAAAACTGGCGAATGGCATCGCGGATCGTTTGCAGCAGGTCTTCATCGTTCCAGGGTTTGGACAGGTAACGGTAGGCACCACCTTTGTTGATGGCGTCAATAGTGGCATTGATATCTGAATAGCCGGTTAAAAGAATTCTCAGCGCGTTCGGTGCAAACTCCTGGGAGCGTCCCAGAAATTCGGCGCCGTTCATGCCCGGCATGCGCTGGTCGGAAATGATCAGCCCCACATTCTGCAGGTTGGCCAGCTTTTCCAGTCCTTCTTCTCCGGAGCAGGCAGTTTCCAGATCAAAATCCTCATCCATCAGCAGCCGCTTTAAAGAACGGATGATGTTCTCTTCGTCATCCACCAGCAGGACTGTTATCCTTTGCAGCTCTTCACTCATGCAGCCCTCTCATTATTTGCAATAGCGACAAACAGATCCATCAGTTTTGGATCAAAATGTGTAGTAGTCATATCTTTCATGATTTCAAGAGCCATTTCCAGGCTGTAAGCCTTGCGGTAAGGTCGATCGGAATAAAGCGCGTCAAACACATCCGCGATGGCAACAATTCTGGCTTCAATCGGGATCATCTCACCTGCCAGTCCGGCCGGATAGCCTGTGCCATCAAAGCGTTCATGGTGATGAAAAATTATGTTGATAACTGTTTCCGACATGCGGGCCTGTCTGGCAACATCGGAACCCCAGCCGGGATGATTGAGGATGATTTCCATCTCATCCTCGGAAAGTGAAGCCGTTGAATTCAGAACAGCTTCAGGTACTCCGATTTTCCCGCAGTCATGCAACCAACTGCCATGTTTTATGTCTTTGAGGCTTTCCTGGCTAAAACCGATCATTTTGGCCAGGCTGACGGCATAGCGGGCAACCCGGTCACAATGTCCCTTGGTATAGGGATCCTTGAGTTCAACGGTTTGGGCCAGAGACAGGTAGAGCGACTCGTCATGGCTACCCAGTGACTTGATCAGCCGGTAGCGCATCAGAGCCTCATCGACAGTCTCCATCAGCTCCTGGTTGTCCCACGGTTTGGTGACAAACCTGAATGCCTCGCTTCTGTTGATGGCCTGAATGGCAATTGAAAGATCGGCATGGGCGGTCATCATGATCCGCACAGTCTCAGGATGCAATGTTTTGGCTTTTGCCAGAAACTCGATACCTCGCATGCCGGGCATCAGGTAGTCTGAAACAACAACCCAGACCTCTTCCTGCCCGAGTATTTTCAGCCCTTCCGCGCCGGAGTCAGCGAACAGGCAACGAATGTCATCGCGTTCGTGGAATACCCGCTCCAGCGCATTTCTGATCGGCTGTTCATCATCAACAAAAAGCACCGTTTGCATTAATTCATATCTCCATAATTACAAGAACCACAGCTTCACTGTCATTCAATGTAACTGTTCGCCCCATGATGCGGCAGTTTTTGTTATCCAGGGTGATCATGGTTTCTGTGATTTTTTCTTTCTTGGTTTTTTCAATAAAGCTTCCCATCTCCAGATTACAGCTCTGAATGGCATCCGAGCCCAGAAAGTCGGTGCAGATACTCTTCAGGTACTTTGCTGCAACCGTATTGCAATGGGCAACCATATTGTTCTCGTCAATTCCGATTACTCCGACCGGAAGTGACCACATCATCTGCTGAGCAAACTCCAGTGCCCGTACATGCAGTTCCAGCTCCTCCGTGCGTTGCCTGACTTTTTCTTCCAGCGCCTGGTTGGCAATCGCCAGCTTGTCCAGCAGTTCACGGTTGTTTTTCTGCAGGAAATATCTTTCCAGGCAGTTATTGATTGTGACCCTTAGTTCCTCATCATTCCAGGGTTTGGGGATAAATTTGTAGATATGTCCCTCATTGATAGCCGCCACAATTGCCCCGGCATCTGCGTAGCCGGACAGAACAATCCTGACAGTTTCCGGCATCCGTTCATAAACAGCTTTCAGAAAATCCACGCCGTTCATAACCGGCATACGGTAGTCAGAAATAATCACCTGAAAAGGGCCGTTACTTTCCAGCAGTTTTAAGCCTTCTTCACCGGAATCAGCTAGAAAGATCTCATAGTCGTCATCCAGAAAAAGTCGTTCCAGTGACTTGAGAACATTGCGTTCATCATCGACACAGAGAATTTTGATCGGTTCATTGTACATTTGTGTGGAATCCCCCTCAGTGCTTCTTATCAATCGCCGGCAAGCGGACTGTAAACGTAGTGCCTTTTCCCGGTTCGCTCTCTACCAGCAACTCTCCATCATGTTTCCTGATGATATCCAGGCTGATGGCCAGCCCCAGGCCGGTTCCCTTGCCAGGTTCTTTAGTCGTAAAGAACGGTTCAAAGATTTTTTTGATATTTTCAGGTGAAATGCCGCAGCCGGTGTCACTGATGGTGACTTCGATCATGTCACCCACCTGGGAAGTAGTCAGCGTAATTATTCCATTTTCCGTAATGGCATGGGCTGCATTAACCAGTAGATTCATGACCACCTGGCCGATCTGCTGGGGATGACAGAGTATGGGAGGGATGTCACCTAACCGCAGATCCAGCTCTGCAACATATTTGATCTCGTTTCTGACTATGTTTATTGTGCTTTTTATATGTTCGTTCAGGTCACTGAGGGTCGGCTCATTTTTGTCTTCGCGAGAAAAACTTTTCAGGTCCTGGACAATCTTGCTGACCCGCTGGGAACCTTCCAGTGACTCGGTTATCAGATTATGCAAGTCATTCAGTATGTAATCCAGTTTAATCTGTTTTTTCAGGCCGGCCATTTCTGTTTTAGTATCCGGGTCAGCGCATTTTTCGATGGCCTGCTCCTGGGCATGAATAAACTGGGACAGCTTTTCCACGTATCTGCCCAGAGAACTCATGTTACTGGATATGTAGCCCATGGGGTTATTGATCTCATGTGCAACACCGGCTGCCAGCTGGCCAATGGAGGCCATTTTCTCCTGCTGTATAATTCGGGACTGAGACTCCTTAAGCTGCATCTCCATCTGTTTTTTTTCCTGCAGCAGTTTCCACTCTCGCAACGTCCCTTCAATAACCCCTGAAATTGACTTGAAAGCATCGGGAGACTTTACGATATAGTCCAGTGCGCCGGCCTTGATGGCATCAACGGCAAGCTGCTGACTACCGAAGCTGGTCATTATTATTATGGGGAAGGCTCCGTCACTGGCAGGAGAGGTCAATAGTCCCAAGGACTGTCCGTCAGAAAGGTGCAGATCAAGAAGAGCAATGGTAGGTGTGCGTTCTGAAATGCTTAAGGCATATTCGCGGAGGCTTTTGACAAAACTGATCTCACTATCCGGATAATCTTTTTCCAGCTGCCTGAGGAGAGCCGCTATATGGCTTGTATCATCTTCCGCA
>JBGSQR010000423.1:0-2689 GCA_041737975.1 Geobacterales bacterium
TACTTTCAAGCCGTTATCAGTAAGTCCAAATACTGAAACGCCCATAATTGATAAAATAACAACAACCAGGGCCACAGGGCGTCCGGGAAAAAGCCATTCCCCGGCAATCAGCAACAAAAGTGCTGCCATACCGATTGCAAAAGCCGTTGGATTTATATCGCCAATATTGTTGTACATCACAGCTAGACGGGCAAAAAAATTATCTCCCCCGCCCGGTATACCAAACAGAAGTGGCAGCTGGGTTGAAGCAATGCTTAAAGCCGCACCGGCCTTGAAACCAAGCAGAATAGTTTCGGATATAAAGTTTACAAAAGAACTGAGTCTCATCACCCAGGCAACCAGATACATAACTGCCACAATTACAGCTGTAAGGGATGCCATGGTGGCATATAAATAGGCATCCCCACCGGCCAGGCTCCCAACTACACTTGCCACCATTACAGATATGGCCGCAGTAGGTCCTACAGCAAGATGCCTTGAAGTTGCAAAAATTGCATAAGCTAAACCGCTGAATATGTAACAATAAAGACCAACCTGGGGTGTCAGGCCGGCCAATGCCGAATATGCCATGGCCACAGGAATGGCATAGGCAGCAAGTGTTAAACCGGCAATCAAATCCTTGACAAGCCAGGCAGACTGATATTTTGGCAACCAGGCAAGAATCGGAAAAAGCTGTAGCAGCAATAACTTTCTGTTCTTACCAGCATGACCGTTATAAGGCTGTTCTGGTTGATTCATCACTCAATACCTTTTTAACAATATGAATTCGACTCTCAATTCTCTATTTTTTCTCTTTTTTAATTATAGTTTGAGAATAGTTGCAAATACTACCAGAATTATTCAATATTTAAATAATCATTTCTACAGATACAGTAGTATTTATATTTTCTGTCAACCTTTTACATTCATATACGTTATAATAAAAGGGCTATTTTCACGTTATTTTATGCATCACGAATATTAGAAAGGAGTAAAATTGAAATGCTAAAATCAATGCTGAAAAATATTATGAAATCGCTGATATATCTGATCATGCTGTCTTTACCCATATACGCTTCCGCACAAACCGAAACAACAAACAGACCCGGAGCGCCACCAATTTCTCAGCAACTTATTAGAGAAGGTGATTTTGCTGTCAAGCTTCAGGTGGCACTTGGAATTGGTACTTCTGACGATGAAGTTGAGGCAGAAACTGCTTTGGGTGATCTGGGAATAACACCAAAAAACGGTTGGATAGCAGATTATCCAGTTACTCCTGACATTCTGGGAGAACTGCGCAGTTCCTTAATAGCCTCGGCAAATGATGGCAAAATAGACCTTAACAGTGAAGAAGCCCTAAAACGTCTGGAATCGGTCTCAGCTGAAATGAATCTTGGGGTTAAGCCACATTCTACAACAGTCAGCCATCAGACATCTCCAGAAGAAGCTGTAAAATATCCAAACCCAACCGTTATCAACAATTATTACACGACTGAAGGGCCACCGGTAGTGACATACTATACTCCACCTCCGGACTACTATTATCTATATGGATGGGTTCCCTACCCCTTTTGGTGGGCCGGATTCTGGTTTCCTGGCTATTTCATTTTAAATGATTTCCACAGACCGCATTATTATGGTCATCGTGCTGTTTTTATTTCCAATCATTTCAACCATATCAGCGCACACCGGGTTTTCAGAATTGATCCTGTCCAGCGTTATAGCGGCAGAACCTATGCCGGTATAGGCGTAATAAATCGCAGGGCATTTATTCCAACCGGTATTTCTCGTAGTGAGCAAAGAGTATTCAACTCCACCAGATCACGCAGGGTTGATTCCGGTAGCAATGCAGTTCCAGCAATGCGTAAAGATCCGGTTTCAACAAACAGAACTAAAGCAACTAAGACAAAGAGAAGAGAAGATGGCGGTGCCAGGTCAAATACTCAGCCGCTTCGTATTGAGAGAGAATCAACTGGTAGCGGTGGTGGAGGTAGATCAAGCTCTGGCGGTGGTGGAAGATCAGGTTCTGGTGGTGGCGGCGGTGGACGCAGATAATTTAAAAATTATAAAAACAGCTATTTAAGAAAATTTTATTACTAAAAAAACAGCCCCGTTAAGGTTTAACGAGGCTGTTTTAGTCTAAACCAGCTTGATTTAACTAATCCAGTATTTCTCGAAGTTTGGCAGCCAGTGAAGTTATTGTAAACGGTTTTTGTATAAAATTCACACCATCTTCCAGTACTCCATGATGTGCTATTATTTCAGCAGTATAACCGGACATAAACAGTCGCTTCATTTTGGGATAAATTGATAATAGTCTCTTGGCAAGATCACTGCCGTTCATTACCGGCATTATCACGTCAGTAATCAGCAGGTCAATGCCTCCTTTATGTTCCTGGGCGAGACTGATCGCCTCACCCGGGGTGAGAGCCATCAATACATTGTAGCCATTTTTTTCAAGCATGGTGAAAACCATTCGTAGTAAAGCAGGTTCGTCCTCAACCAGCAAAACAGTCTCTTTACCTCGGTTTGTCTGCTGAACACCGGCTTCTGAAGATATATTTTCACTCTTGCCACCAAATCTGGGTAGATAGATTGTAAAAGTGGTTCCTTCTCCCGGCTCACTGTAAACATTTATGAAACCATTATTTTGCTTAACAATACCGAAAACTGTTGCAAGCCCCAATCCTGTTCCCTTGCCGACTTCCTT
>JBGSQR010000435.1:0-6664 GCA_041737975.1 Geobacterales bacterium
CTCTGCCCTTTCAGTGCAATAAACGACTGCAG
Source organism: Geobacterales bacterium (assembly GCA_041737975.1). Taxonomy (GTDB): domain Bacteria; phylum Desulfobacterota; class Desulfuromonadia; order Geobacterales; family Pseudopelobacteraceae; genus JBGSQR01. Next base: position 33 of record JBGSQR010000435.1, read on the forward strand.
CGCCTTATCCGGTGAGTCGATTGCAAAATCATTGAGACGTAGAACCACATCGCCATTCCTGATTCCAACCATACCAAACACACCACCCGGCTTGACCTCAGAAGCCCGAAATCCCTCGACCTTTCCGTCCTTCTGGCTGGGAAGCAACCGGGCATCGGTCATAGCCTGGCCAATGTTATCCAGTGCAGCGTTCAAGGCTCGCTGATCAATCACAAAATTATTTCCACCAAGGTTAGTCACTCCGCGTGTCTGAGTCGGTCTTACCAGATCCGTCGCTGCAGCAGACACAGCAACAGCAGGCGGAGTCAACGGCGTCAACAACTCGACCTTTTTACCACCTATTTCAATAAAAGCCTGTTCACGGGTCACCTGTACCAGACGACCGGCATCAAATACAGAGTCACCAAGACGAAAAACCCTTTCCTCTTGCTTGGCCGTATGTCGTACAAGTGCAAAAGTTTCCCGGTGCGACCCGGTTGCAGTGCCGAGCAGCACCAGTTCCGTCGGCGCTGTAGATGGTACAGGCTGGCCGGCAGCGGCTTTTACTATGGGAGTCAACGCACCTTTAGTGGCATTGCCGAAAAGGGCGTTTCCCATGATAGGAGCATAAAATGCCAGATCCTCTATCCTGGATATAGCCGGTGCAGCAGGCTTGGCATCCTTACCCAACTTGGATAAAAGACTTCTGTCCAGCTTGAGAGACAGGCTGTTGGCAATAATTGCCCCCAGGATGGCGAGGACGATAATCGCCAGGAGGGCGTTAGTTATGTCAATTGCTCGATTTTTATTCAACAATTTCACCGATATTTTGAGTAATCTCTAAAACAAATTTCAACCAGACACTCGGAATATTTTTAACCAAAGATTCCATTGGTGCCTCTTCAAGCATAAAACCATATGCATGAACAAAAAAATGTCGGAATGCCAGATATTCGTATAATTCATCCGAAAGATCTGAACTGATAAATCCGTTCGCAATGGAGAGATTAATCAATTCTTTATGCCAGTTATCTCCCCTATTTATCTGGATATTTTTCAGCTTTAAAACTTGTTTCAAGATGTTTTCAATACCGTTATAAATATTATGCAAAAACGTACCCATAGCAGCCAGCTCTACAATAGTCTTAGTCTGTCGCGCCATGGTTTCTTCAAGATTCCTGAGAGATAGCTCAACATTTTCCACTTCTGCAATTATCTGCCTGGGAAGACTACCCATAAATACGAACCCCGGATTCTTCAACATGATCATTGAAAAGCGTTTTTCTGGTTAGATCTATTAAATCAACCGGCTTTGAAAGGTGCCTGAACAACTCGGCATAAAACTTAAAAAATAGTTTTGGCTCTAACCCTTTAACCGCAAGATCTATATCAGAAGATTCACGACTATCATCAATAGAAGACCCGAATACAAAAACAGAAGTGACGTTATATTTTTCTGCACACCGTAAAATAATCACTTTGTCTTTTTCATTTATCATATGGGTACCCTGTTTATAACCGCAGCTTTATGTTCAACCCGGTCGCCTAAACAAACTAAAGATTGATTACCCCGTTAAAAACTTCGACAGCCGGACCGGTCATGTAGATACAACCGTCCTCGGCCCACTCCATCTCCAGATCACCGCCTGAAAGATGATTGAGGATGCTCTTTCCCGTCAGCCCGTTCAAAACACAAGCGGCCATAACAGCACTGGAACCGGTGCCGCAGGCCAGAGTCTCTCCAGCACCACGTTCCCAGGTCCGCTGGCGGACTTCAGTGCGGGAATAAATCTGCACAAACTCCACATTGGTACGACGCGGGAACAGTTCGTGATTCTCGATCAGCGGACCATAGGTTGTGACCGGGAAATTTTCCACATCATCCACAAAAATTACGCAGTGTGGATTACCCATGGATGCGCAGGTAATCTTGAAAGTACGATCAAGGATAGTCAGCTCTTCCGCTACAACTTTGGCAGCCGCATCGCCGGTCATTGGTATTTCAGCACGCGTCAGACGGGGAGCACCCATATTGACACGAACTTTTACAATCTTGCCGTCATCGCCGCTGACAAGCTGCAGGGTCAGGACACCAGCGCCGGTTTCGGCTGTAATTTCCTTCTTTGTGACAATACCATGATCATAAGCATACTTGGCCACGCAGCGGATACCATTGCCGCACATTTCCGATTCAGAACCGTCCGAGTTAAACATCCGCATACGCACATCGGCCTTGTCTGAAGGCATGATCAAAATCAGTCCGTCCGATCCGATACCGAAATTGCGGTTTGAAACCTGTATAGCCATCTGCTGAGGATTTTCAACCGTTTCCTCAAAGCAGTTTACGTAAACATAATCATTACCAGCGCCTTGCATCTTTGTAAATTTCATTACGGTTCATCCCTTCTTATTATAAATTCCAGACTTGTTAACATAACAAATATGCACTACAGCAACAAGCGGAAATAACTGCGGTTGCAGAAGCAAAACTGATCTTGATGAATTTGATTGTATATTGCTGGAAATAGCTTGATCTACTGGTGGGTCGTTTCAGAAAATACCGATTGCAAAGACTACTCCATCCTGCGGATGATCTGACCGGTCTCTTCATCAACAGTTATTACAAGCCTTTTGCCATCGCTGGGCTGCAGCTTCTTTTCTGCTGCTTTCTGTTTTTGCCGTTCCCGCTCCTGCTGCTCATGTATGGCCCTGGATGCGGCCTTACGCTTGGCCAGAGGATCTTTTGCTTCCAGGTCCTTCTCCCAGATAACCTTGTATTGCTTGCGATATTTCTGAGGGATACTTTCCAGGTCGTCCGTAATCACTATAGCACCGCTACTGTCTTTATATTTGTAGTAATTAGCCTTTGCATCAAAAGCCGCCAACAGAATTAACCCGACCATCAAAACCAATATTTTCATACTTCACCCGCCCATTCGAACCTTGGCACTGACCTGCCCTCCACCTGCACCTCTTCCACAAACATCACCAAAGGCCTGACCCACATTGATTGATCGCCATAAAGCTTACGGTACACAACCATCTTCTCTTCCGTTTCACTGTGCCGCGCAACGCCCAGGACCTGATAGTGGTTTCCCTTGTAATGCCGGTAACGTCCTTGGCGAACTTCAGTCTGATCAGACATAAACTCCTCATCGTATTTTGCAGGATTAATAAACAGCCAATGGAGGTTTTTGTAACACAGGAGGGAGCAAACAATAAAGATATTTAATAGAAGGTTTATGCAATCGAATATGCCTTATCATCCGATTGCAGCCACTAAAACTGTTAAAATCAACGGGATAAGTTCAAATTATTTACAAAGCAGACAGCAGTCCTTGGAGAGCATTATTTCCATAGCTTTTTTACGAAACAATTTTACCGACATCGGCTTTGCAATGAAGTTCAGATTGAACTTTCTAAAAAATGCCACTCTTTCAGGAGCCGTATTTCCACTTACAAAAAGAAACCTGTCTTTCAGACCAGGGAATCTTTTTACAACCTGCCCATAAAATGTCAATCCATCCATGACCGGCATATCCACATCGCTGACAATCAGCTTGAATTCTTTCTCACCTATCAGCTTTAGAGCTTCCAGGCCATTACAGGCCAGGTCGATATTACCTTCCGGATTCAACAGGGATTTCAAAAGATCTCTCACCATATCATTATCATCAACTATCAGGATGTTTTCTCGCCACACATCAGGCAATTTTTTGATTTGTTTCAGTTTTTCGCGCCCATCCTCCAGTATATGCTCAAAAAAATACTCCATCTGCTTTTTGTGGGCCTGAATTTTGGTTATGGGGCAAACAAACCCACTTGTTTCATGTTTAAAACTATTGACTACATAAATAAATATTTCATTCCACTCGGTCAGTTCAGCCTGGATTACTTTATTTAACAAGCTTTCCTTGGTGATTGTTTCACTCTCTATCTCTGCTTCAACTTCAGCTAAAATCCTCAGGATGTTCGGCTCTTCATCATTTTCAAAAGCAAGTATCAGGTCAGGAACCATGTCGGGGCAGCAACACTCAGAGGCATTTGCCAGCAGGTGAAAATGCAAAAGCTCATCCTCAGCCAGACACTCCAGAAAGTTGCTCAACTCCGGGTCAGCGGCATAATAGCTGGCTGCCTTGGAATATACTTCACCGGCCCTTTGTTCAATATTCATCAGCTTACTGATTATTTCTTTCATATTGCACCCCGAATGGTTCTCTGATTTTAGGACGGTTAGACTAGGAAACAGACCGACAAGACAGACATCCATTGGCTGCGCATCTCTCATTAATCTAAAATATCGCAAAGCGGCTTGATTAATCCATAAAAAAATCCGTATACTCCATAGCGTCGCTTACAACACTAAAAACAGGAGTTTGTCCAATATGATCAAAGCCTTTCAGGGTACTAATCCCAAAATAGATAGCAGTGCCTTTATCGCTGAAACAGCCGTTATCATCGGTGACGTGGAAATCGGAGAGAAAAGCAGTATCTGGTACAATTGCGTACTGCGTGGAGACGTTAATTTCATCCGCATTGGGGCCCGCAGTAATATTCAGGATCTGAGCATGCTTCATGTTACCCATATGGAAGGCCCGGATGATCCGGGAGCGCCGCTGATCGTGGGCAATGATGTTACGGTTGGCCACAGTGTTACGCTGCATGGCTGCACACTTCAGGACGGCTGTTTTATCGGCATGCAGGCCATGGTGATGGACAAGGCGGTTATTGGCGAAGGCGCTCTGGTTGGAGCCCGGGCACTGGTGACTGAAGGCACTTATGTAACTCCGCATACGCTCTGGATCGGTGCCCCTGCCAGATACAAGCGCGATCTGACACCCGAAGAAATTGCCTGGCTTAAGCAATCGCCTAAAAACTATGCCAAGTATTCCCAGGAATATATCGCTGACCAGATGTTTCTGGACAGGCTGGAATCTGCATAAACACTCGACATTAAAATGCTTTCTGCTATTATGCTTATAGAATGACACCAAAACTTAACCCTCATTAGCAAGATTTTTTCCGGACGGAATCCAATATGACGGAGCAACACAAACAATTAGTCGCCTGCCATGAATGCGACCTGCTCCTGCGTGAGATTAATCTCAAATCCGGCCATACGGCAGCATGCCCACGATGTGGCGCCTCATTATACCGAAAAACCACCGAAAGCCTCAGTCGCACACTGGCAATCTGTCTTGCTGCGGCGCTCTTTTTTCTGATCGCCAACATTTATCCGATTCTCGGCATAGAATCCAGGGGCAACGGCAACGCCACAAATCTTTATGGTGCGGTCAGCTCACTATGGGACCAGGAGATGCATTTCATCTCAGTGCTTGTATTTGTAACAGCCATCATTATACCTGCACTTGAACTTTCCTTGCTGATCTACCTGCTGCTGCCGCTGAGGCTCGGCCTGGTGCCACCAGGACTGGCACTGATCATGCGTTTTTTGCAAAATATCAAGCCGTGGGGGATGGTCGAAGTATTTATGCTTGGTATCCTGGTTGCCCTGGTAAAGCTGACCGATAACTTCAGCATCATCCCCGGCGTTGCTTTATGGTCTTTCGGAGGAGTAACATTTCTAATGGCTGCCGTGGCAACAACTTTTAATCCGCGGGATGTTTGGGCTCGACTAAATTGGCACTATAAGCAGAAAGAACAGGCATGAGTTACACAGACGCCTCAACAACAGCAGCCAGCCTGGGACTCTGCACATGCCATGTTTGCGGGCTGCTTTCAAGATATGATGGAAATGCAACATCAGCACACTGCCCACGCTGCAATGCCCGGATTCATTTGCGCAGACAGCACAGCATTAAGCAGTGCTGGGCATTGTTGATTGCAGCCTACATTCTTTATATTCCGGCAAACCTGATGATCATAATGGAAACCGGGTCCCTGATCAGCTATCGCAAAGACACAATTTTAAGTGGAGTGGTCCACCTCTGGCAGACAGGTTCCATGTTTATTGCAGCCATCGTATTTGTGGCCAGTATTGTAGTGCCGCTTTTCAAACTGATTGCACTGTCCTATCTGCTGATATCAGTGCAGAGACGATCAAAACGGTACATGCATAAACGCTCACAGTTATACCGCCTGATTGAACTGGTGGGCCGATGGTCCATGCTGGATATATACGTTGTCACCCTGCTGGCCGCCCTGGTACAGTTGCAGTCTTTTGCCCTGGTAAAGGCCGGACCGGGAGCGATCGCTTTTGGTGCTGTCGTTGTATTGACCATGTTTGCATCCATGAAATTCGAACCCAGGCTGATCTGGGACCCTTTACAGCCAAAGCCTTTGAAAGAGAGTTGAACATGTCCGACAACGCCCAACAACCACCCGAACTGGAAATTATTCCCGAGGCCATTTTAGACCGGCAAAGTCGGAGAAAGTCCCAACTGATATGGCTGATACCGATCATAGCCGCGTTAATCGGCTTGTCACTGGCCATAAAATCCTACATGAATCGCGGACCGGTAATTACCATATCTTTTAAAAGCGGTGAAGGGATTGAAGCGGGCAAAACCCGCATAAAGTACAAGGATGTACAGGTTGGAGAAGTAAAGGGTGTTACCATCTCCAAAGACCGTTCTCATGTAATTGTGACAGCTGAACTCACCAAAGGTGCTGAGGGACTTCTGGTTGAAGAC
>JBGSQR010000453.1:0-10562 GCA_041737975.1 Geobacterales bacterium
CATCCCTGGTTTAAGCCGGTTCGCTATCACCATTCCATGCGTCCCGGTCATGATGCCTGGGGCCGGAGCAGGCATGAAGTTATACTTCCGTCTGTTGGTGATTTTTATCGCCTGGAAGGTCCGGAAGTTCATGAAGTGGCCGTGGGTCCGGTGCATGCCGGAATAATTGAACCGGGTCATTTTCGTTTTCAGTGCCATGGGGAAAAAGTATATCACCTGGAAATATCCATGGGATATCAGCATCGCGGCATTGAGCAAGCACTTATCAATGGTCCGCACCACGTAACCATGGCTCAGATGGAGACCATTGCCGGAGACACAACAATCGGCCACGCTTCTGCCTATGCCATGATTATGGAAGGTTTGAGCGATACTGAGCCATCAACACAGGCTGAGTCCATCAGAGTTATTGCACTGGAGCTGGAACGCCTGGCTAACCATTGTGGAGACCTGGGAGCACTGGCAGGTGATGTGGGATATCTGCCAACCATGTCCTATTGTGGCCGTATCAGGGGGGATTTTCTCAACATGACTGCTGTTCTCTGCGGCAGCCGTTTCGGGCGTGGCCTGATTCGACCTGGCGGTGTCAATTTTGACTGTTCAAACGACCAGGTCACTGAACTTCTACGCAGGCTCAATACTGCACGTATCGACTATAGCGGTGCTGTTGACCTGTTATGGGAATCGGCTTCCGTAATGGCCCGCTTTTCCAAAACCGGTCAGGTCAAGCGTGAAGATGCTATGGAACTTGGCCTGGTTGGCCCGGCAGCACGGGCCTGTAATATTGATCGTGACATCAGACGCGACTACCCTTTTGGCCTCTATCGGGCCTGCCATCCAGTTGTTAAGCTCGAGTCTGGTGGAGATGTGCTGGCACGCGCTCAACTGCGCTGGCAGGAGTCTCTGGCCTCTATGGAGTATATTCATGACCGGCTCAATACTCTGTCTGGAGGAATTTTACTAAAACCTTCTGTTCATTCCGGAAGTGAATTACTATCTGTGGCGCTGGTGGAAGGGTGGCGTGGCGAAATATGTCATACTGCAATTACTGATAAAACAGGAAAGTTTATACGCTACAAAATCACCGATCCATCGTTTCACAACTGGAACGGTCTGGCCATGTCACTTCGTAATGAGCAGATTTCAGATTTTCCGCTCTGCAATAAAAGCTTCAACCTTTCCTACTGCGGTTTTGACCTGTAGGGCCAAGCAACTAGATTCTGTTTTTCCTGGTGTTTTCCAGTGCATGCTTAACTCTGGCCGTAATACGTACCGGGTGTGACGGTTTCATGATATAGTCCGCAAATCCCCATTCAAGTGCTGTCTGCTCTTCTTCCGCCGCTGTTTCAGTTGTAAACGCTATCAATGGAATATGATCAGTCATCGGATTGTTCTGAATTGCTCGCAAGAGAGCGTATCCACTCATACCTGGCATATAAAGCTCCGTAACAATCAACGCCGGTCTTTCTTTCGTCGCAACCTGAAGCGCTTCAAGTCCATCATGAGCCAAATATACTGTAAAACTCTGACTGGAAAGGGCAAATTGTGTGACAGACGCTGAGGAAACCGCATGATCAACCACCAGTATGGTATTATTATCACTGCTGATGGCACTGCTTTTCAGATAATTTATTGCAATCGCATCCAGAATCTCTTTTCTAGATGAAAAAACCGGAATAATATTGCAGCCGGTAAATCGTGAAAGCAATTCCATTGTTTCCTGATCACACGGGCCATTTGTGGCTACCGCCAGCATATTTTCATTTTGCTTCAACGGGAAAATTACGTTTTTAATAGCAAAATCAACCGGAATCATGCTCAGCATTTGCTGATCAAAACTGCGATGAGCAAAATCCCTGGCCATTTTGAAGTTGAACTGCTTGGCAAGTGCTTCAGCCAACTCTTCCTGACTGAGAACACCCATCTTCTCCAGAGCTGCACCAAGGCGGATTTTTTGTTTTTTCTGAACGTCTAAAGCACGCTTTAAAGTATTGTTACTTATAATACCGGTCTGCACCAATATGTCGCCAAGTTGTTTCATATTTATAACTCCTGTCAATATGCAGACGCCTATAATATTAGTAACATATCATATAATAATTTCATTGCAATATCTTGATCTCATATTTGTATCAGAAATTAAATACCCCGACAGACGTGGTTACGAAGTCAACATTCAAGACACAAAAAAACCCGGAAGATAATGTCTTCCGGGTCGTTTTCTGTCTTTAAAGCTTAAATTAGTTAGGGTAAACGGAAACCTTTTTACGGTCACGACCCATACGTTCAAACTTGACAACGCCTTCAATCAAAGCAAACAGTGTATGATCGCGACCGCAACCTACGTTGTTACCAGGATGAATCTGTGTGCCACGCTGACGATAAATGATGTTACCAGCTAAAACCGGCTCACCACCGAATTTTTTGCAGCCAAGTCGCTTGCCATCCGAATCTCTACCGTTCCTTGAGCTTCCGCCCGCTTTCTTATGTGCCATTTCCTTTACTCCTCGGAAAGAATTTAATTATGCGCTGATTTTTTCAATCTTGAGAACTGTCTTGTGCTGACGGTGACCACGCAGTTTGCGGGTACCTTTACGGCGCTTTGACTTGAACACAAGAATCTTCTTGTCTCTGCTCTGAGTTGCGATCTTTGCTGTCACTGTAGCGCCGGCAACATGTGGTGCGCCAACAACAGTTTTATCGCCGCCAATCATCAGGACTTCGGCAAATTCAATGCTGTCGCCCACCGCTCCGTCAAGCTTTTCTACCTTGAGGAACTCGCCTTCACTTACCTTGTATTGTTTGCCACCGGTCTTGATAACTGCGTACATATCTATCTCCATATCCATCATTTTTAAAAGAGTTATGGACTATAATAAAGCGATCGCATTCTGTCAAGCTTTTTTATTAACCACTTGCTGCATCTCGCTTTAAAGGTCTTTCAAATAAATTACGTATTTCAAGACTTTAATTTCTGCAATGCCTCATCAGAGGCCTTTTGTGCCGCCGCAACACAGTCGTTAAGCCCGATTCCGCGATAGGAATTCCCGGTTAGAATCAGACCCGGCAGACCACGCAGCCTGCCATCAATAGCTTCCAGCCGCTTGGCATGGCCAACTGTGTACTGAGGTATGGCCTGTTCATGTCTGAAAATCCGAATGAAAGACGGATCAGCCGTAATCCCCATAACATCACATAAATCCTTCTTGACCCTTGATATAACCTCGTCATCACTCAGGCCGATGTATCCCGGAAAACACGCGCCACCCATCATGCTGCGTAAAAGGACCTTACCTTGTGGTGCGCGATTTTCAAACATGCTCGAATCCCAAAGCGTTCCAAGTATGCTTCGTCCTTCCTTTTTTGGAATCAGGTAACCGAAACCATCAAGAGGGTGCTCAATACGATCACGTTCATAACCAAAGCAGACCACGCTCATTGTAGCATAAGGTATCTGCCTTAGAGTCCCTGACAACGTAACATCAAGACCATCAATCATATCAGCCGTATTGCAAGCAGGAGCGGCTGAAATCACAATGTCCGCATGATATTCAGTTCCATCTGCGCATGTAACGCGATAAGGTAAAGTAGCGCTCTTTTCAATTTTTTGTACTCTTTTATCGGATTTTACAACTTCACCAAGAGATACCACCAATGCATCGGTAAGATACTGAATACCTTCTCGGAAAGAGGTCAGTACGCCGCCCGGACCTGCTGCACTGGCAACAGCCTTACCTTCGGCCCGCTCTTTTTTCTTTTTTCTGGCCAATAGAATCATGGCCCGAACCAGACCTCCATATTCGCTTTCCAACTCCGCTATACGCGGAAAGCAGGAAATCAGCGACATGGTTTCCGGATCACCGGCAAAAATTCCGGAAACCATCGGTGCAATCAATTTGTCCAGCGCCTCTTTACCCAGTCGTCTGCGACCAAATGCTGCCAGGGTTTCATCAACACCCACAGGAACTGGAGAAATGAACGGTGTCGGTTCAAGCGCCAGCCTGAGTTTACCCGGCCAGGAGATCAGCCTGCTTTTTAGAAACGATCCGGCACCTTCCGGCAAACGATGTAATTCCTGGTCTGAGTAAATAAAACGTTTGCGCGCATTATCGTTGCTGCGATGCAAATGATCACTGACACCGATCGCCTTGCATAATTCAAGAGTCTGGGGTTTGCTGTCCAGAAAACCGTTTGGGCCCCATTCACAGGTATATCCCTCTTCGTGAATACTCCAGATTTTTCCTCCGAGCCTGGTGTCCCGCTCCAGCAGGATCAACTCCAGATCCACTCCGCTCTGACGTGCCTTATCACGCAACAGCCAGGCCGTTGCCAGCCCTGAGATACCGCCACCTATCACGATTACTTTTTTCATTTGACACCTGTTTGTTCGCTGAATCGGAATCAGCTTTTTACTGTCATTACACTTTTAGTGAACACTTGTCGAAGCGATAATAATATCATCCGTATAGTTCGGACTGTCAAGTATACTCTTTTCATAGCCATTATTTCGACTTTAATCCGTGAAAAACAGTATCAGGATTGACAGTGGCACCAACTGGGCTTACATTTGAACAATATCTGCAGAACTGTTTTATTTGAAAGGACAATATTCAACCATGGCTCAAGCTGACTACTACAAGGTTCTCGGAGTAGAAAAAAACTCCACCCCGGACGATATCAAAAAAGCTTTTCGTAAACTGGCTGTTAAATATCACCCGGATCGCAACCCGGGCGATAAATCTGCTGAAGACAAGTTCAAGGAGCTTAACGAAGCTTACGCCGTTCTATCTGATCCGCAAAAAAAGGAGCAGTATGACACCTACGGCTCCAGCGGTTTCCACAAGCAATACAGCCAGGAAGACATTTTCCGTAATTTCGATTTCGGCGGTACCTTCCGTGATATGGGTATGGGTGGCGGCGATGACATCTTCTCCCGTATTTTCGGCGGAGGAGGCAGGGGTGGCCGCAGAGGATTTAATGCTGGTCCCCAAAAAGGGACTGACCATGAAATGGAGACTGATATCAGTTTTCGTGATGCCGCACTGGGAGCAGAAAAGGTTATTGCATTCCGCCGCAACTCTGTTCGCGAGGAGCTGAAAGTAAAGATCCCTGCCGGAGTTGAAAACGGCAGCAAAATTCGCATCACAGGAAAAGGGGGACAGGGGGGAGCTGGTGGTCAGGCTGGAGACCTGTTTTTAATTGTCAGGGTATTGCCTGACCCTGTATTTGTACGTGATGGAGGCGATTTGATCGTTGAGCGATCCATTCCGCTGACAGCGGCCTGTCTGGGTATTTCACTTGATGTACCGACCCTGGATGGTGATAAACGAATCAAGGTCCCGGCAGGAATACAGCCCGGCACCAAGATCAGATTAAAAGGCTGTGGCATAAAGCAGCTTGGCTCAAATGTAAAAGGCGACTTGTATGTCAAGATCTCAGTACATGTGCCGGAAGCTTTGAATGAACAACAGAAACGGCTGATTGAAGAGTTGGCCAGAAACGGCCTTTGATTATACAGACAGAATGATAAACAAAACCCTCCTGAACTTAATTCAGGAGGGTTTTGTTTATTTTATTGAAGTCATTAATACAACAGCATGCGCCGAAATACCTTCGCCCGTACCTGTGAAGCCCAAACCTTCTTCGGTAGTAGCCTTGACGTTTATCCGCCCCACTTCTGCATTAAGTACTCCGGCAATATTTTCTCGCATTTTTGGGATATGCGGCGCCATTTTAGGTAACTGGGCAATAATAGTTGCATCCAGATTTCCCAGGACATAACCACGCTCTGCCGCCAACCGTCCAACATGCTCCAGCAGCTTCATACTGTCAGCACCCTTAAATGCCGAATCAGTGTCAGGAAAGTGCTTACCTATATCACCTTCACCAATGGCACCCAGAATTGCGTCCGCAATAGCATGCAGCAGTACGTCTGCATCGGAATGTCCCAGCAACCCCTTTTCCCATGGGATATCCACACCACCCATGATAAGTTTTCTATCTTCAACCAGACGATGTACGTCGTAACCGTGACCGATACGCATCCTGTGTCTCCGTTTTCTGTTTGCAATAAATAAGTCGCTTACGCATGTTTCGACAAGAACCATCCCAGCTACTCACGCTCAGCTTTCAACTCCCTGGCCATTAAATCCATTACCGCTTGTCGCGCCGGCTTATCATCATGGAGAATCTGATATACTTTTTCCACTATCGGCATCTCTACTCCCAGCTTAATTGACAGGTTGTAAACGGATTCCGAAGATTTGACCCCTTCCGCGACCATCTTCATTTCTGCCAGGATTTCTGTCAGTGTCATACCCTGCCCAAGTTTAAAGCCGACGGTTCGGTTACGCGACAGGTCACCTGTGCATGTCAGCACCAGATCTCCCATTCCGGCAAGTCCTGCAAAAGTATGCGGATCTGCTCCCATTGCAAGTCCCAAGCGATTCATTTCTGCCAGACCTCTGGTAATCAGTGCGGCTCTGGCGTTATGTCCAAATCCTAAACCATCGCAGATACCGGCAGCGATTGCGATGACATTCTTGATTGCACCACCAAGCTCGGCACCGATATAATCGCTGTGTGTATAGGCGCGAAATGAAGGATTGCTGATCACCGCCTGTACGCGTGCTGCGCAGGTTTCGCATTTGGATGCCGCCAGAATCAATGTCGGCAATCTTTCTGCAACTTCCCTGGCAAATGTTGGTCCTGAAAGAGCCACATATCGGGACAGGATACCTTCTCCAAGTATCTCGGAGCAGATCTGTGAAACCGTTTTCAGGCTTTCCAGCTCAATTCCTTTTGACGCATTAACGATGATCGTATCCTGACCGATAAGACCTGCAACCTGGGCCAGAACACTCCGCATTACCTGCACCGGCGTTACCAGCAGCATAATAGTGCAACCGGACAAAGCCTCTTCCAGGTTACTGCTGAATTTGAGCGATTCATTCAAGGTAATTCCCGGCATATAGACAGAATTGACCCGTGTACTGGTCATTTCATCCACCAGGTTTTTTTCATACGCCCACAGAGTTGTATCGTTACCGTTGCGGGCCAGCAGATCTGCAAGTGCTGTTCCCCAGCTACCACCACCAATTACAGCTATCCGCTCAACTTTAGTCCTCATCATAATATCCTTCCTCTTCTCGCAGATCATAACCTTCGGCCAGTGCCTGACGAGCTGTTTCCAGACTGTCCAGAATAACTCTTCTGATAAACGGATGAGTACTTTCCGGCATTAATCCGCCCACAAGACTCAGCGCTACTGCAATTGCCTGTTTTACCAGGTTTTCATCACAGCCGGTCTGCTGCATGTAGTCGGCTGACATCAAAAGCCGCTTGACTAACTCAGCCCGCCGCGGAACAACCAACTCCTCACACAGACGTTGAATTTCCGTTTCCAGTAAAGTTTCGACAGAACCGGTAATATCCTGCTTTTTGGATCCGGCTTCCAAACGTTCTGCTGAATCGTAGACTGCCGGTTCAGAAAGCAGCCATCCCTCAAAACAGGCGCTATCGAGCAATTCACTGCTGTCAGGAAGAAAGCCCGGGATTTTATCCACAAAACCTTCCAGGTGAGTCAAATTAAATTTGGGGATCATATCTTCCGGCTTAATCAGGTCGGTTTCAAATAACCTGAGATCAACGTAGAGATCAGGCGGCATCAAATAACCCTGTTCGCGGCTATGGAAAATAGCATCATTTAGCACTGACATGGCGTATGCCTGGTCAACCGGCTCAAGCAATTCTCCGGCAGTTACTTCCCGCAATACCGCCTCATACTCCATTTCATCTTTCATCCTGTAGCTGAGGGCATTAATTACACCCTCAAGGTCACCAACCAACAGTAGCAGTACAGCAAAACCTTTTTCACCTTCCCGCCAGGAAAAAAGTAGTGAGCGTGCACCATAAATATCAATTGCCCCAACCTGCTGGTGATGAAACGGTTTTGGTGTCGCAAATATTTCCGGCAGTTCTGCAGCTTCATTGATACCAAGAAATGACAATCTTTGAATGCTGCGACGGATCAGCTTGCCAACATCACCAACGTGCCGTTTTTCTGCTCTTTGCAGCACGGACAGTGCTATACCACTTTTAATTTTTCCAAGTGCTGTAATGGTTTCACGAACAACTTCCGGACGATCAAATCCAAGCAATATATCAAGCATTGCCACTGCTTCAACTACCTCGGATTCAGACAGGCAATTGATCATTCGTTCTCTGACATCATCCGTTGCATCAAGAAAGAGATCAGTAAAACGAACCAGCCCCCGTTCTCCGTCCTTAAGACAGTCAGAGATAAAGCCTTCTATGGAGCTGGCTCCATAGCCGGTCATATTTGCAAATGGTGGCGCTGTTACATCAATACCGGATTCCTGCAGGGTGTCCAGCAATGCCAACCGCCCATCATCTTCCAGGTCTTTACGTTTCAGTGTAATTTGTACCAGTTGATCGATCCAGCTGGATTTGTCAAAAAAGTCCAGCATGCAGGTATAACGATAAATAGCTGTACCGTTTTTTTCCTGCCACAACTTGCGAACCAGCGGACGGAGCGCTCTGCGTCCTGATTTTTGGAGGCGCTTTCCGATGCGCTCCATCTGATCAGTGGTGAGATCATCCCGTTTAAGATAATCCAGCAGACGAATTATACTTCTGCGTTCCCGCAGGGATGTATCAATTTTAATTGCTTTGGCCATAGCTAAAAGACGTTACGATGAAGGATTTAGATAACTTTGTATCTACAACCCTACTCTTGAATCTCCTCCATATCTTCTTCCTCTTCCTTCTCGGCCAATCTTGCAACAGCCACCACTTTTTCCTTTTCCTCGGTGGTAATCAGGCGCACTCCCTGAGTGTTACGACCAATAACCGAGAAACCTGATACCGGCACTCGCAGAATTTTGCCGTTATCGGTTATTACCATCAGGTCGTGATCGTCAGCAACCTGCATGACATTGACTACCGGTCCATTGCGGTCGGTTGTCTTGATGGTGATTATACCTTTGCCGCCTCTGGTCTGATCGCGATATTCATCCAGATCGGTACGCTTGCCATAGCCGTTTTCACAGACTGTAAAGATAGTTGATTTGACCGCCTCGTTGTCAACAATCTCCATCCCGATAACATGG
Organism: Geobacterales bacterium; assembly: GCA_041737975.1. Taxonomy (GTDB): domain Bacteria; phylum Desulfobacterota; class Desulfuromonadia; order Geobacterales; family Pseudopelobacteraceae; genus JBGSQR01. Next base: position 9,132 of record JBGSQR010000453.1, read on the forward strand.
TCATCATCGTTCAGGTTCATGCCGCGTACGCCTCTGGTTACACGGCCCATGGAACGGGCATCATCTTCGTTAAAACGGATGGCCTTGCCGTTCCTGGAGGCAAGGAAGATATCCTTTTTACCGTCGGTCAAAGCTACGCCGATCAGCTTGTCACCATCGTCCAGCTTTACCGCAATAATGCCGCCGGCACGAACATTGGAATATTCAATCAGCGGTGTCTTTTTAACAACACCATTTCTGGTCGCCATGAACAGGAATGTATCCTCACTGAACTCTTTGACAGGCAGAATGGTGGTGATTTTTTCATCCATAGCAACATTGACCAGGTTGACAACCGCCTTACCCTTTGTTGTACGACTTCCTTCCGGAATTTCATAAACCTTGAGCCAATACATACGGCCTGCATCGGTGAAGCAGAGCAGGTAATCCTTGGTGGAAGCAATGAAAAGCTGTTCAACAAAATCCTCTTCCTTGGTTTTCATGCCGGTCTTGCCCTTGCCGCCACGACGTTGCGAGCGATACAGGTCCACTGCGCTGCGCTTGATGTAGCCCGTGTGAGAAATGGTAACCACCATCTCTTCATCTTCAATGGTGTCTTCCAGAGAGATGTCAGCGGTCTTATCTGCGATCTCCGAACGACGTTTGTCGCCAAAACGTTCTCTGATCTCAGTCAGCTCAGCAACAACTATTTTCAGGATTTCGGAATCAGAGGCCAGAATCTCGCGCAAACGAGCGATAAACCGCATAATTTCTTCATACTCGGAGATTATTTTATCTCGCTCCAGACCGGTCAGACGCTGCAGTCTCATCTCCAGAATTGCCTGGGCCTGAATATCCGAAAGTTGTACTGAAACATCCATACCTACCGGTCTAGGCAGGTTGAGCCGCTCCAGGAACTCAGGATCGGCAAACTTGCCTTCCATCAGTCCCTGCTTTGCCTCTGGCGGGGTTTTGGAACCACGAATCAGCTCGATAACTGCATCCAGCCAATCCAGAGCTATTTTCAAACCTTCCAAAATATGGGCACGAGCCAACGCTTTCTTCAACTCGAAATTTGTGCGGCGGGTAACCACCTCACAGCGATGCTCGACAAAGCAGTCCATCATCTGGCGCAAAGTCAGTACCCGTGGGCGATTGTTGACAATGGCCAGCATAATGATGCCAAAGGAAGTCTGCAGCTGGGTCTGCTTGTAGAGCTGGTTCAACAGCACCTCAGCATTCTCGTCCCGCTTGACTTCAATTACAATACGCATCCCTTCGCGGTCTGATTCGTCGCGAATCTCGGTGATGCCTTCAACCTTCTTTTCCTTGACCAGTTCAGCTATTTTCTCAATCAAGCGAGCCTTGTTGACCTGGTAAGGCAGCTCAGTAATTATGATCGATTGACGTTCTGATTTCTTGGCTGCTTCAATATGGGCCTTGGCTCTGATT
>JBGSQR010000384.1:0-5624 GCA_041737975.1 Geobacterales bacterium
AATGTCATTGCATATGTAGCACGTCCCTGTGTCGCAGAACGCAGGTCGGTAGAATAACCGAACATATTAGCCAATGGCACCATAGCAGTAACAACCTGTGCGCCTGCACGTGATTCCATCCCCATAATACGTCCACGACGCGAATTGAGGTCGCCGATCACATCGCCCATATACTCTTCAGGAACAACTACTTCAACTGACATGATTGGCTCAAGAATAATCGGAGCCGCTTTCTGACAACCTTCTTTAAAGCCCATGGAACCGGCAATTTTGAACGCCATTTCCGAAGAGTCAACCTCATGGTATGAACCATCAATAAGTGTTGCTTTGACATCAACTACCGGGAATCCTGCCAAAACACCATTATCAAGCGCTTCAAAAATGCCTTTACCTACGGCCGGGATGTATTCACGAGGAACAACACCGCCTTTAATAGCATCAACAAATTCAAAGCCTTTGCCTGCTTCTTGTGGCTCAATCTCCAACCAGACGTGGCCATACTGACCGCGACCGCCAGACTGACGAACAAACTTACCTTCAACTTTAACCTTCTTGGTAATTGTTTCGCGATATGCTACCTGAGGCTTGCCTACATTAGCCTCAACCTTAAATTCACGCATTAACCGGTCTACAATAATTTCCAGATGAAGCTCGCCCATTCCGGAAATAATGGTCTGGCCAGTCTCTTCGTCTGTTTTAACTCTGAATGAAGGATCCTCACTGGCAAGCTTCTGAAGACCAAATCCGAGTTTTTCCTGCTCCGCCTTAGTCTTAGGCTCAATAGCGATTGAGATTACTGGCTCAGGGAACTCAATGGATTCAAGTATAACTTGCTTGTTCTCATCACAAAGGGTATCGCCTGTAGTTGTATACTTAAGACCTACAGCAGCAGCGATATCGCCGGCATAAACCTCTTTAACCTCTTCGCGCTTGTTCGCATGCATCTTAAGAATACGACCAATACGCTCACGCTTGCCCTTAGTCGAGTTATATATATATGAACCTGACTGAACTACACCTGAGTAAACCCTGAAAAATGTTAGCTGACCAACAAACGGGTCAGTCATAATTTTAAAGCCAAGCGCTGAGAACGGTTCAGAATCAGAAGCATTACGCTCAATCTCTTCTCCCGTATCAACATCAAGACCTTTAATAGCAGGGATATCCATTGGTGAAGGCATATAGTCAACAACTGCATCAAGCAGGTTTTGTACGCCTTTATTTTTAAATGAAGACCCACAGATAACAGGGCAAATCTGAATATTAATAGTGCATGTACGTATAGCAGCTTTAATTTCAGCTTCAGAAAGCTCTTCACCACTTAAATACTTATCCATCAAAGCATCGTCATGACTACTAATCTCTTCAATCATCTTCTCACGATATTCAACCGCTTCGTCAAGAAGGTCCGCAGGAATTTCTTCTATACGGAATGTTGCACCGAGAGATTCCTCATCCCAGATAATAGCTTTCATCGTTACGAGGTCAATTATACCCTTGAAGTAATCTTCCTTACCAACAGGCAATTGAATCGGCAACGGGTTGGCCTTCAAGCGATCTTTAATCATCGCAACACCGCGGAAAAAATCGGCACCGATACGATCCATCTTATTAATAAATGCAAGCCTTGGCACGTGATACTTATCAGCCTGACGCCAAACTGTTTCAGACTGAGGCTCTACGCCACCAACTGAACAGAAAACTGCGACAGCACCATCAAGAACGCGCAGAGAACGCTCAACTTCAATTGTGAAGTCAACATGTCCAGGCGTATCAATTATATTAATACGGCAATCATTCCAGTTACATGTAGTAGCAGCAGATGTGATAGTGATTCCACGCTCTTGCTCCTGCTCCATCCAGTCCATCGTGGCAGTGCCTTCGTGAACTTCACCAATCTTATGAGACACACCGGTATAATAAAGAATACGCTCTGTTGTCGTCGTTTTACCGGCGTCAATATGAGCCATAATCCCAATATTTCTATAATTTTCAAGCGGTGACAAACGGGGCACTGAATCCTCCAAAAACTAAACTGTAACTACCAGCGATAGTGAGCAAAAGCACGATTTGCTTCTGCCATCTTATGAACATCTTCACGCTTTTTAACAGCGGCGCCTCGGCTATTGAATGCATCCAAAATCTCACCCGCAAGCTTGTCCTTCATAGTTTTCTCACTACGAGCAGCTGAATACTTAATCAACCAACGCATAGCCAAGGAAACTCTACGATCCGGACGAATCTCAATCGGAACCTGATAAGTAGAACCACCAACCCTTCTGGACTTAACCTCCAGCATAGGCTTGATATTATCAAGACTCTTTTTCAAAACCTTTACAGCTTCGTCATTAGCCTTTTGGCCGACAATTTCAAGCGCACCGTAAAGTATTGATTCAGCGATACTCTTCTTACCAGCAAGCATCATAATATTAATCAGCTTTGCAACCGTCTTATCATGAAACTTAGGATCCGGCAGAATATTTCTTTTTGGGACTTCTCTTCTTCTTGGCATACCTAACCCCTCAACGAAATCAGTGCGTAATTATTTAGGCCGCTTTGCGCCATACTTGGAACGACTCTTCATACGTCCCTTCACACCAACAGAGTCGAGCGTACCACGGACTATATGGTAACGAACACCCGGAAGGTCCTTAACCCTGCCACCACGAATCAGAACAACCGAGTGCTCTTGAAGGTTATGGCCAACACCAGGAATGTACGAAGTAACCTCAATACCATTGGTCAATCTGACCCTGGCAACCTTACGAAGCGCTGAGTTAGGCTTCTTAGGGGTTGTCGTATAAACCCTAGTACAAACACCACGCTTTTGCGGGCAACATTTTAGAGCAGGTGCAGTAGACTTGTCTCTCTTGCTCTCTCTGCCTATGCGTATCAACTGATTAATCGTTGGCATAATTTCAATCTCTCCCAACAAGATAAATAACTATATCACCCAAAAAGAAGTGAACGCCTAAAGTAACAAAAACATCCAGCAGATGTCAACACAATAATGCAACAAAATTACATTTCAAAAACTTTAAATTTGGTGACTCGAGATCTTGCCAGTGGCGCAACAAGCACGCTAACACGGTAGGGAATGGAATAAGTGTAGGGCCGGAATTCAACCGGCATCTCCATTCATATCACAAAGCTATATCGCTTTGGGCAACCGATCTCAAAGAGACGATCTTTATAACAGTACTAATATCTAAAGTCAATATTTTATTTATCAACATGTACTTTATTTTTAAAAAAGTATTTAAACAACTAAGGCAGCATGCTTTAAAAGCCATCCTGCCTCAGTTGCTTACGTTTTAAACTTTTCGACTAAGCAGCTTCCTGCTCTTCAATCAACTCTTTAGCAGCGGGCGTGGATTGATACTCAGCATCGGTAGAATCAACAACCATGCGAATGTTTCTATAACGCGCGAGGCCTGTACCAGCAGGTATCAGACGTCCCATGATAACATTCTCCTTAAGTCCACGCAGATAATCTACCTTGCCTTCAATAGCTGCCTGCGTAAGAACTTTAGTGGTCTCCTGGAACGATGCTGCCGATATAAATGACTCAGTTGACAGCGAAGCTTTGGTAATACCTAAAAGTAACGGCTCTGCAACAGCAGGACGCTTACCTTCATCCAGTACCCTCTGATTTTCAGATTCAAATAACCAGCGTTCAACCTGATCATCAACCAACAAACCTGTATCACCTACATCCTTAATACGTACCCTACGAAGCATCTGGCGAACAATAACTTCTATATGCTTATCATTGATCTTAACACCCTGCAAACGGTAAACTTCCTGAACTTCGTCAACAAGATATTTGGCAAGTTCTTTAACACCCAATACCCTCAGGATATCATGTGGATTTGAAGAACCATCCATCAGAGGCTCACCTGCCCTTACAAAATCTCCTTCATGAACACTAATATGCTTGCCTTTAGGAATCAGATATTCCTTAGGCTCTCCCATCTCTGGTGTTACAATAACTTTACGCTTACCTTTTGCATCCTTACCGTAAGAAACACGACCATCAATTTCTGAAATAACGGCAAAGTCCTTGGGTTTGCGAGCTTCAAACAACTCGGCTACCCTAGGAAGACCACCGGTAATATCTTTTGTTTTAGTGGTTTCACGAGGTATTTTGGCAATAATATCACCTGCACTAATAACAGCATCGTCCTGAACGCTAATATTGGCTCCAACCGGCAGGAAGTAGCGGCCAATTGTTCCGCTAGTCGATGCGGTTGAATCATCAGCAATGCCCTTAATTGCGATTCTCGGACGTTTATCGCTATCCTTTGACTCGATGATAACCTTACGAGACAAGCCGGTAACCTCATCGAGTTGCTCTTCCATAGAAACACCTTCGATAATATCACCAAATTTAACTTTACCGGCAAACTCGGTAAGAATAGGCATTGTGTACGGATCCCACTCAACAAGAGTGTCTCCTTGTTTTACAGAACCACCAGGTAAAATTTTAATTTTTGCACCATATACAACAACATATTTTTCACGTTCACGTCCGGTTTCGTCCACTATGGCCACTTCACCGTTACGACTCATGACAATATGCAAGCCCTCCGCATTAATAACTGTATTAAGATTTATAAACTTAATAACACCATCAGTGCGTGCTTCGAGGGATGTTTGTTCAGCATGACGAGACGCGGTACCACCGATATGGAAAGTACGCATTGTCAACTGGGTACCAGGCTCACCGATTGACTGTGCTGCAATTACACCTACAGCTTCTCCCATATTGACACTATGACCACGGGAAAGATCGCGACCATAACACTTGGAACAGATTCCACGTCGACTCTGACAGGTAAGAACTGATCTGATTTTTACTTTTTCCAGACCGGAATCTTCGATTTTCTTGACAAGGGCTTCATCAATATCCTGATTTGCCTCTACAAGAACCTCGCCAGTAATGGGGTCAAGAATATCATCGAGAGCAACACGTCCCAGGATTCTATCTCCGATATGTTCAATAACTTCTCCGCCTTCTGTTAGAGAAGAAACAACCAGGCCATCCAGAGTTCCACAATCATCTTCTGTTATGATGGCATCCTGTGCAACATCAACCAGACGGCGAGTCAGATAACCGGAGTTAGCAGTTTTAAGTGCTGTATCCGCCAGACCTTTACGGGCTCCGTGAGTTGAAATAAAGTACTGAAGAACAGTCAACCCTTCACGGAAATTTGCAGTGATCGGTGTTTCAATAATTTCACCTGACGGTTTTGCCATAAGACCACGCATACCGGCCAACTGACGGATCTGCTGTGCCGAACCCCTGGCGCCTGAATCAGCCATCATATGAATTGCATTGAAAGATGGTTCTTTAAGAACCCCCATACCGTCAACAATAAATGTTTCCCTGGAAAGGTTATCCAGCATTTCATTAGCAATTTCTTCCGTTGATTTTGCCCAGATATCGATTACCTTGTTATAACGCTCACCATCGGTAATCAAACCTTCTGTATACTGGTTTTGGATCTCTTTTACTTCGTCATCAGCTTTCGTGATGATGGCTGTTTTACCTTCCGGAATAACCATATCATCAAGGCAAATTGAGATACCAGAAACACAGGCGTATTTAAAACCAATATCCT
>JBGSQR010000497.1:0-4209 GCA_041737975.1 Geobacterales bacterium
CACCCAGCCATTCACAAAACTCCAGATACTGATCCTGGACATGCTGCATGGCATGGGGCGGAATTCGGTGGGTTGTGAACAGCCAATTCAAATCGCGGGCACGGGCAAAATCAAACCCCAGCTTGACTGTGGCATTGACAAATGAGGCAACAATATTTGCCTTGAAATAGACCTGCAGATCAATCACAAGGTCAAACTGACGGTTCTTCAGCCGGTTGCGAACATCGACAAATCCGCCAAGCCCTTTAGTCCGGTCAAAGAGGATGATTTCATCAACCAGCTTATGCCCGCGTACAAGCATGGCAGGGCCTGGCTGCAATATCCAGGTCACGTGCATGGCCGGATTAGCCCGCTTGATAGCATGCAGCACCGGAAGCACATGAACCGTATCACCCACTGCACTCATCATGACAATGCAGACACGGTCAGTTGCAACTCTCATTATTTATTCTCCTGTGCAAGATCAGCCAGATGCGTCAGCGAATCCTCATCAAAATCAAGCCCCCAGCGGGTACGCCACTTTCGGGCGGAACGGGCCAGACGCTTAAAATTCCGTCCCGCTATATCACTTCCGCCGGGAAATGTCACTCGATCCACATCCAGCAGATAAGCGGTCAGACTTGGGGTAGTCCCCGCTATATATATGTTTTTCAGGTTCAGGTCAGCATGCCACGCTCCGGCAGCAGCTAAAGCCTTCAGCAAGCTGGCAACAGATTCCAGCATGGAATTCCGTTCCGCTTTTTCGGCCTTTTCCCAGGCAGCCGGCAGATCTGCTCCTGGTGGCAATCGCCGTGTCATGACATCGCTTCGGGCAAAAATCCCCAGTGCCGGATAAACAGCATAGGCAAGCACTTCAGGTGTCGGAATACCGGCATCAGCCAGACGCAATGATATTTCCAGCTCCAGTGGCGCCCGAGTCGGCAAAACAAAATACTCGCCCGTCAAACCATGCAGCAGCCCGCCGTGAAGGTTTCTCCTGACAACCACCGGTATGGCAGGATTTGTGGGCAGGCTTACGGAATAGATAACTCCCCTGCCGCGCATCTCTTCCCTGTCCGGCTGTTTCGCCGCCCAATCATGTAGAGTACCGTCTTCAAGAGCTTTGGCAACCTGCGGAGCAACAGATTCCAAAGCAACAGCCCGGCATCCGTTTAGATCAAGATTGACGTAACCAAATCGCTGCAAGTCGGATACTCTGAATTCAGGTTTTGAAATGAAAGGCATCATTGAACTCTGGGGCTGACATATTGAAGTTGCTGTTTTTATGATTATTTTATCCAGAGCTGTAAATATCATTTATACCAAAGTATCGTCAACATGAAACTGGAAGAATATAGGCCATCCGGGGTGAAAATTACTTCAAAAACAATGGTCTTTATGGTATCTTGAAAAACTTATTTAAATATTTACGGGATTTTTGATGTCACCAGAAACTCTTCAAATACTGGCATGTCCGATCTGCAGGGGTGAATTGACTCAGATCAGTGAAACCCTGCCCTTAGACTGCAAAACATGTAACAGGACCTATCCGGTTGTTGACGGAATTCCTGTTTTGCTTCCTGATCAACTGGAAACCAATGTAAAAGCTAAATGCGAGGAATCGTGAGCAAATTCCGGCAGGATTCAATCCGGAAAATCCTGATCCGCTCGGTCAACTGGGTCGGTGATGCTGTAATGACAACTCCGGCAATAAATGTAATCAGACAGCACTTCCCTGACGCTGAAATCACTATCCTGGCCAACTCACTGGTATCACAACTTTTCACACATCACCCGGGGATCGACAACATTATCTCCTTTGATAGACAGGGAAAGCATAAAGGTGTTACGGGCAGATTGAGATTGGCCGCAGAAGTAAGAAAGCATCGGTTTGACCTGGCCATCATCTTTCCCAACTCCTTTGATTCAGCTCTGGTACCATGGCTGGCAGGCATTTCAAACCGGATAGGTTTATGCAGTGATGGCCGCACACTTCTGCTGAATGGACGCTATCATGCGGTTAAAGGCACCAATGGTGAGCATGAAGTTGATTACTATCTGAATCTGCTGGAACATTTCGGCATCACCGGTAACAGAACACCGCTGCACCTTGTAATTACTGATGAAGAAGAAAAGAAAGCTGCAGCCCTGCTTGACTCACAAGGCATACAACCTGGTGACTTTGTGTTAGGTATAAACCCCGGTGCCAGCTATGGTTCGGCAAAACGCTGGTACCCTGAAAGATTTGCCGGTGTTGCCAGCCGCCTTGCTACTGAGTGGTCAGCAAAAGTGATTATTTTCGGAGGCCCGGGCGAAACTGAAATTGCCGCAGATATCGAAAAAGGCCTGAAAGGCACAGCTGTCAATCTGGCCGGCAAGACGTCCATGCGGGAATTGATGGCGCTGATCAAACGCTGCAACTTTTTCATTACCAATGATTCAGGCCCCATGCATATCGCAGCGGCATTTGATGTGCCACAAGTAGCAATTTTCGGTTCAACTGACCATACAGGTACATCACCATACAGCAAAAATGCCGTCGTAGTTCGCAGTGAGGTTGAATGTGCGCCTTGCAAATTGCGGGAGTGCCCAACTGATCATAGATGCATGAAAGCGGTGACGGTAGAAGCTGTTACTAATGCAGCTTTAACTCTCCTGAACGGATTACACACCGTTTGACTCACTTAAAAATCCAGATTTACGCTAAGCATAACATAGGGACATAATAAAATGACCGTATTCAAAAGACTTGTACTTTATATGAAGCCATACTGGTGGCGCATTGCGCTTGCCGCAGTGGCATCATCAGCCTATGGCGGGCTCGATGCTGCTTTTGCTTATATGGTCGAACCGTTGTTAAAGAAAATCTTTGTAACTAAAGATATATTTATCTTTTCCATCCTCCCACTCATAATAATATTAATTTTTCTTTTTCGTGGCATTTGCCGCTACCTTAACGACTATTTCATGAGAACAGCCGCCCAGCTTGCTGTGCAGGATGTGCGTAATGAAATATTCAAAAAAAATATTTTTCTTGATTTACAGTTTTTCAATCGAAATCAGACCGGCTCCCTGATGTCGCGCATTACAAATGATGTTGCCATGATGCAGGACGGTGTTGGCGGGATTGTAACCGGAGTATTCCGGGATACAATCGGTCTTGTTTCTCTGCTTGGAGTTATATTTTATCGTGACTGGCAACTCGCTCTTATTTCAATACTCGTCATTCCACTCTCAATCTATCCTGCACAGATTTTGGGTAAAAAAATCAAGTTGAACGCACGTAAGGGGCAAGAAGAGGCTGGTGACTTCACAAGCATTCTTCAAGAAGTACTGAGTGGCATTAAAATTGTTAAGGCATTTTCTCTTGAAAAAGTAATGATCGACCGCTTTGCAGTGGCAAACAACATGTATTACAATTTTATAAGAAAACTTTTAAAATACACCTCTCTATCTTCCCCCATAATGGAAATAATTACTTCACTAGGCATTGCCACGGTGGTGTTTGTTGGCGGAAGCAAGGTTATGGCGAATAAAATGTCTGCGCCTGAATTTTTTTCATTCATAACTGCAATGGCACTGGTGTATTCACCCCTAAAGAAACTGGTCAGTGCTTATAACGATGTGCAGAGAAGTATAGGAGCTTCTGAACGTGTATTTGAAATTATTGATGCCGTTCCCAGAATCATCGACTCCCCCAATTGTCATAAACTCACTTATGATGACAACCGTGTTGAATTCAAACATGTCTATTTCAAATACCAGGATGATTATATTCTGGAAGACATTTGCCTTGTAGCAGAAAAAGGACAAATGGTTGCACTTGTTGGACCGTCAGGTGGCGGGAAAAGCACTCTTGTTTCCCTGGTTGCACGTTTTTATGACACTACTGACGGCCAGGTACTGATCGGTTCTCACGCTGTGCGCGACATATCAAAAGAAAGTCTGATGAACCATATTGCACTTGTTGATCAGGAAACAATACTCTTCCACGACACCATATTGAATAACATTAGATATGGAAAACAGGGAGCAACTGACGAAGAAATAATTGAAGCGGCCAAAACAGCGTACGCTCATGATTTCATTATGGAAATGCCGCAAGGTTACCATACCAGCATTGGAGATCGCGGAGTCAGGCTTTCCGGAGGACAAAAACAGCGAATCTGCATTGCACGGGCTTTATTAAAAAATGCACCGATACTTATCCTGGATGAGGCCACAAGCGCC
>JBGSQR010000503.1:0-4452 GCA_041737975.1 Geobacterales bacterium
CAAGGCGGGGACGGAAAGCCACGGATCCCTAGCGGAAAGCCGGGTTGCCTTTATTGAAAAGCGATCCGGAGTTTTGCACCACAAACAGTTGGATAAACGTGAAGAACGGGAGACAGACCATGAAACGCACATTTAAAACCGCTGCTGCAGTAATATTTATAGCTTTGAACGCCACTTCGGCATTTGCGGCCCTATCCGAGGGAATTTCAATCGAGACGCCCAATAGCGGGACAGAGTCGGCTCGTGTTTTTGACTCAATACTGGAAAACATCAACCACCCCGAAATGTCAGGTTCAACACTGAACAACTTCAAACATTCATCGCAACCTGCGGCTGTGCTGCTGGAAGGCAGCTCCATCGGCCAGGAAGCGGCGCTGCATTATGCCGCTGGGGTCAGAACCGACAACCAGCCGTCTCCCCAATTGAGCCCAAGCTCCGCACCGGATATCTTCATGTATGGAAATCGTCCGGTAGGATACGCATCCAGCGCTTATCAGTACTCCTCCACATCAGATCTGGCCACCAGCGTTTCCGTTCGCAGTATTAATACACAGGAATCTTCGCTTGTTGATAACGGCATTCCAACCGTTATCACTGGAGACACAGCCGTGGCAACACCAATACCAGCAGCAGGACTGCTGCTTGCTTCAGGCCTTTTCACACTTCCTTTTTTCAGAAATCGCCGTAATGAGGCTGTGTAGGGTAAGGACATGCAAATAATAAAACGCTATCACGATGCCTGGATGTTTGCCGCTTTTCTGCTGCTGTTTGTGTACATGATGGCACTTGCCCCCGATGTTTTTGGCGCCGCAGGACCGGACGTCAAAATGACTAAAGTCAAGGGCGGTTGCTACACGATGGGTGATGATTCCGCTGCTGCCGGAAATGAAGAAAAACCTGCCCACGAAGTCTGTGTGGATGATTTTCAGCTGGGCACTTATGAAGTAACCGAGGCACAATGGCTGGCAGTAATGCAGAAACCCTCCCCTTCCGGAATTTCATCGGGAGCTGATTTCCCAGTCAGAGGCATCAGCTGGAACGACGCCAAAGAGTTCCTCAATATATTGAACAGCGTGACAGGACTCAACTACCGCCTGCCAACCGAGGCAGAATGGGAGTATGCGGCCAAAAACGGCAAACAGCAGATTTATGCCGGAACCAGCGATAGCAAAACTGTTGCTGAATACGCCTGCTTCGCCGGTTCCTGCAAAGCCGCTCCATTGGCAGTTGGACATAAGAAACCGAACAGTCACGGTATTTATGATATGAGCGGCAATGTTATGGAGTGGGTCAATGACCGCTTTGACTCTCGCTACTACAAGCAGAGCCCTAAAACAAATCCTAAAGGCGACCCGTTCGGCGTCAACCGTGTGCTGCGCGGCGGATCATACAATAGTGTGGCTAACCAAATCAGAACAACCTGTCGCGAATACCTGGCGCCGGATATACGCAAGAATGAGGTTGGTTTTCGGTTGGCTCTAACCCCCCTCCCTTGACGGGAGAGGACAGTTCAAGTCTTCTGCCCCTCCATCATCCCCCCGAACCATAACAACAGATCCAGCATGGCAAAGACTACCGCCTGAACAGTGTAGGAGCTGGGCTGATATTTGGGTTCCGTATATGACGTATGCGCCCCGCAGTCGCTGGTGATCTTGTAGACCAGCTCCGTAAATCTGTCCACAATCCGGTACCTTTCCACAAAACCCTTTTCGGCCATATTTTTGTAGCAGGCAACCAGATTTATCTCGCCGGTCACATAACGACTGGGGACCCATTCCTCATTGACGCGACTCAGAGCGATGTAGATCCTTTCCTGCAAACGGCGCAGACAGCCGAGGGTATTCTTGATGGTCGGCGCCTCTGATGAGCCCATGTCCCGCAGACAGTTCAGCAGTTCCTGTTCACCGTCACTGCCCAGATACTGTCTGACTATTTCGAACACGGCCGGATAGGTTGATACTATTCTGACATAATCCAGTTTGGCAGCCTCTTCCTTCATAAAGGTCAGCATGACATCTTCATCACGCCCTTTTGAAAACACTCTCAACGTTCCCTCATAAAGTTCACTCAGACTGCGAAACTGGTCCGGCTCACCGGTCAGCACAACCACCGGAAGATGGGGCGCTTTTTCACTGAAATAGCGGACAGCTGCGGTCAGAAAACTGCTGTCCGGCACCTGCTGGTTTCTCTCTTTCAGACACTTCACATCCAGTATGATCCCGGAGAGCGACCACCCGTCGCGCCGCTCAAACAGTTCTCTACCCTCTTCCAGGCTCCCGGCATGGACAAGTGCTATGCCATAACGCTGACCATCCCTGTGAAGTGACTCCACATAAGGGCGATTATCATCAATTACCAGTATTCTTACCTGCTGTACCCTGTTTTTCATCTGTTTTCCTTGTTTGATAATGTAATTCTGAAGTGAACCGGCAGATCGTCACGAATAATTTCAAAATGTCCGCCGTGAGCCGCGATTACTTTGGCGATCCAGGCACCTCCCAGACCGTCACCGGGGCTGTCTGCGCCTTTTTTACCAAAGGAGAGAAAATCCGCTGCTTCCAGATTGGCCGGAAAAGGAGTGCCGTTATTGCTGTAATCAATAATGACATGCTTGCGGGTCTGGCGCAGGGTGAAACGTACCCTGTTATCGGCGGAATCACCATTGAAAGCATGCACCATTGCATTGCGCAGCAGATTGTTGACAGCCTCGATAAAAGATTCCGTATGCAGACTGATCCAGATCGGCCCGCCTTCCACAATGGCGGTAAAACGACCGGCATAGGGCGGCAGGACTTCATGCAACAGGAACTCTTTCAACTCCACTTCCCGAAACATCTCCCGATTTATTTCATGGGTGACCAGCAGACGGGTGTTGTCGATTATATCGTTGATCTGGCGCAGTGTTGTGACGGCATTATTGAGCGCATCTCCCATGGTTTCCACCGAACCGTCCATACGCCTGGAAAGTTCCGTATCCAACATCCCTTTACGTTCCAACAGGTCACGGATTGAGAGCAGCGGTGATCGGACCATCTGCAAGCCCGGCTTGACATTGTGTGCCAGATGACAAATTACGCTGAATTCTGCTCCCTGCTTTTCTTCTGCAATGCGTTTGCGGAACCGTTTTCTGTAATGATCTGCTATTGCTTCAATGATTATGGCCAGCATAATACCTGCAACAATCGGAGCACCGCAGAGCAGGATCTGTTTTTCATCCATCAGCACTACTGTCAACGGCAACAGCAGCGAAAAGATCAGCAGGTTGGGAATGATCCGACCGGTCAGGGTTTTAAAGACGGTCCAGCAGATTACAGATGCAATGACTGTGGCAAGGTCCAGCGCAATACCCTGGACGGTAAAAACATTCAATTCGCCGTAATGCAGGACGTTACCGATGGCAGAAAGCAGCAGAAAGAGAAAGCGATTCAGCAGATGTTCGATCAGACCGGTCTGTTTGACGAAATAGACCAGCAGCGCTATTGCGACACCGATACAAAGGTTACTGAGAAATGTTCTCCAGGATATTTTGATCCGCAGATATGGGCGCAAAAAGGTCAGCCGGTCACCAAAGTTTTTCATCTCCCCTCCCTTGACGGGAGGGGGTCAGGGGGTGGGTGAAGCAACAACGTGTTGACTCCATAGCGACCGCCACCCAACCCTGCCCTTCTCCAACACAACATAAGGAAACTGTTTACTACCGGTTGGGAACTTTGCAATGACCTCATCATTATAAATAACATCTCCAAAAACAATTTATCAAAAACGGCATTTACTCACGCAACGACGCGACGACGCAACGAAGAGCTTTTAAACAAAAAACATTTTTTGGGGTTATAAACGTTGCGTCGCTGCGTCGTCGCGTGAAACAAGTTTTTGGGGCTCCGACTTGTCCGAATTAGTTAATGGATTTATCCACCGGATCAAGACAACCGGATTGTAGCCTCATCAAAGCCCATTACCAAGCATTAAGAGCCGTTTCTACCTGAATTTGCAAAACATTTACCCTGCTGAAACATGGCTGTCATATAGCTATGGCATAGTATTTCAAAATTTAGATTCGGTTACTTGGCCGACCTGTTTACAGGCCCCGGAAAGCCCGATTCCCGGCGCAATTGCGTTCAGGAGTCGGGCTTTTTTCGTTTTAGTAAGTTATTTTTTACGGTTTATCAGGGGCAGAGGTTAAATCCGGAAAAGGAGGAGTGAGTTAGTTCAGAACACTGTTGAAGATGACGTAAATGCACTACCAGAGGCACCCCCTCTGTCAAAAACCATAAAAACGTGAAGAACAGGAGATTTACAATGAAAAAGCAAATAGTACTCTCAAGCATGGTTCTGCTGCTGGCTGCAGCGGGCACAGTACACGCAGGATTCGGACCTGACGGTAAAGGACTGGCATCCTGGGACAACAACAATAAGCCGGGCAACCAGATATCCACAGCCGGTACAAGCGCC
>JBGSQR010000567.1:0-2130 GCA_041737975.1 Geobacterales bacterium
TACTTGGACTCAGCAATAACAATGAAATCCGCCAGGACCTTCAGGTTTTTATTGATGATCTCCAGCGACTTGTCCGCAGCCCATAGTTGGTAATAAGTCTCCTTGACCATGCGGGTCAATTCCAGTTTGCGCTCTTCAATAGACCACCTGAAAGACTCGGCTTCAAACTGGGCAACCTCTTCTCTGATGGCCCGCTTGCCCCAGAATGGTATCTGCTGAGTAATGCCTACAACCTTGGCAGACTGTGGATCCTTATTAAACACCAGCGGCTCCCTGGCCAGCATGTTCTGCAACTTGAACATCAGCATCGGGTCTTCCAGAGATCCAGCCTGTTTTGCCTTACTTGCAAACATCTGCCAGCGGGCCTGGGATGATTTTAGTTCGGGATTGTCTTTGAGAGCGGTACTGACCATTGTAGCCAGATTATTGTCCGATTCTGCCAAAGATTCTCGCGCAAATATGGAGAAAACAGCCATCAGGATGAGAAGAAAACCGGATACAATACGATGTTTCATAACGGCTCCAATGTGCATGATAGCCATATTAATACACAAGACATGCCAATACATATCGTATTGATTTTAAATCAGTTTATATAGATAGCAAGAGTTGAAAAAAGATAAAATGAAGAATATTCTACAATCTTAAAAGAATACTCTTCAATTTTACTGTTTATCCGGAGGGAGAATGGCGTATTTTTCCATTCTATAGATTAGGGTATGACGTGGAATTCTAAGGAACTTGGCGGCAGCAGTCTGATTCCAGGCATTCCTCTCCAGTGCAGACAAAACAACCTCTTGTTCCAGCTGTTCAAGAGAATATCCATCTGTAGGTAGGTTGATGACCTGACTGCTTTTGTGAACAGCCCTGTTCAGTATCCTTTCCGGTAAATCTTCAACGGTTATCGTATCGCTGTTGCGCATTATCAACAATCTTTCAACCAGGTTCTCTAACTCTCTAACATTACCTGGCCATGAATAGGCCGTTAATACGTCGATGTTTTTCTTATCAAAACAGACATATTCAGCACCATGCTTTTTACAGAAATACTTGATCAGCAGTGGAATATCATCGCTTCGTTCGCGAAGTGCCGGGAGATGAAGAGGAATTACAGCCAGACGGTAATAAAGGTCCTCACGAAAAGCCCCGTCAGCCAGCGCTTTGTCTATATCCAGATTGGTGGCAGCTACGACACGCACATCCAGCTTGTACGACTTTGTTCCGCCAACCGGTTCAATTACCTTTTCCTGCAATGCCCTGAGCAGCTTGGGCTGCAGTTCAACCGGCAGATCACCGACCTCATCCAGAAAAATAGTCCCACCATCAGCAAGCTGGAACTTTCCGGTCTTGTCCTTAATCGCACCGGTAAAGGCACCTTTGACATGGCCAAACAGTTCACTTTCCAGCAGGTCGCGCGGGATGGCGGAACAGTTGATGGCGATAAAAGGGCCGTTTTTCCGCCCGCTGTTGGCGTGAATCGAGCGCGCCACCAACTCTTTGCCGGTGCCGGATTCGCCAGTGATCAGCACAGAGGCCTCGGTGTCGGCCACTTTGCGGACAACTTCAAAGACCCTTTCCATTTTCGATGAGGTACCGACAATGGTACGAAAATCCGCCCGGTCGGCCAATTCGCTCTTCATGCGTCTGTTTTCCGCAGCAAGGCCGCTGAATTCCAGCGCCTTGGCTACGGTCAGCAGCATGGCTTCGCGATTGAACGGCTTAGTAATATAGTCATAGGCACCGGCCTTCATGGCCTTAACCGCCAGATCAATAGTACCGAATGCGGTAATGATGATCACCACAGTTTCCGGCGAACGCTCCTTAATTGCTGCCAGCAACTGCATGCCGGACATGCCGGGCATCTGCATGTCGGTTATCACCAGCGCTGGCTCAACCTCGCTAAACAAAAACAGACCTTCTTCACCCGAAGTCGCAGCAGCAACAGCATAACCGGCTTCTTGCAGGTTATACTCCAGTACCCGCCGCAAAGAGGCATCATCGTCTATTACAAGAATTCTGGTTTTCATGATCAGATATCCCTAACCTATTTTTTCGAACAACTATTCAGCAATGCATTCCATTTCGGAATTTCACCCTGGATTTTTTTAAGCAGATCATCAATCGGCTGCG
>JBGSQR010000595.1:0-4286 GCA_041737975.1 Geobacterales bacterium
TTGTGAAAAAAACAGGCTTGCTTTTGCTGGCATTACTGCCCGCAGGACTAATAATTGTTTATATTATGGGTGTGGTTCCCATAAGAGCTATCCGCCGAACAGTTTACGAGGCGCTCCAAAAAGAGAAAGACACAGCCCAGCAGTATCTGGATATAGCCGGAGTTATCATGGTAGCTATTGATACTGATTACAGAATTACGCTTATCAATCGTAAAGGATGTGAGGTCTTAGGATATAGTGAGCAGGAAGCATTGGGTAAAAACTGGATTGAAACATTTATACCGGAAAAAAACCATGCAGACATAAAACATTCTTTTTTAATGCTGGGCTGTGGCAACGGACTACCACAGAACACAGAAAGCCTGATTCTGACAAAGAATGCTGAAGAGCGTGTTATTGAATGGAACCATGTGGCAATACTTGACTCAGATGGCTCCTGCAAGGGAGTTATCAGCTCCGGAAACGACATTACGGATAGTAAAAATGTAGAACTGCAGTTATTGCACTCACAGAAAATTGAGACAGTTGGTCAGTATACCAGCAGCATTTCCCATGAGTTCAATAATATTCTGACCGTAATATCAAGCTACTGCTGCATCATTCGCAAAAAAATCGAGGATAATCAGGAAGCATGCAAAACTCTGGACCAAGTTGTGGCTGCAGCAGACAGAGCAGCCACACTGACCCAAAAACTGCTACTGTTCAGCAGAAAAGAGGTTGTAATAGCCAGGGAGCACGATCTAAATGAAATTGTTGGCAACTTCAAAAACTTCATTTCAAAAATCATCGGTACAAAAGTAAGTTTAAGCTCAAACTACTGCCAAAACCCGCTTGATGTGATCGTGGACAAGGGGCAGATTGAACAGATTCTTATGAACCTGTCCACAAATGCCAGAGATGCCATGCCCAAAGGTGGCAAACTAAGCATTTCCACAAGCCAGATAAACATGGACAACGAATTTATTGAAACGCATGGTTTCGGCAGAAACGGACTTTATGCCGTGATTACCGTAAAAGATACCGGCATGGGAATGGATTCGGAAACGCAGAAAATGCTATTCGAACCTTTTTTCACCACAAAGAAATCCGATAAGGGAACCGGACTGGGCATGGCCATTGTCCAAAGAATTATAAACAGCCACCAGGGATTCATTTCTGTTGAAAGCTCAATTGGTGAGGGAACAACCTTTAATATATATATCCCGACAACTCCTCAGCAGTCCGTATTTAACAGCGACATGCTGTTACTGTCCAGGCCAGAAATCAGCTTGTGACCTCTGGAACCTCCGGGACTTCCGGTTCCTCAAAACTGATCCTGCCGACCTTTGCCGACCTGAGCTCACGTAAAAAAGCCTCCGCCGCCCGATGGATATCAATTTGACCACCGGCAATCAGGCACCCCAGCCTGCGGCCAATAGCCTCCATCAGCAGATGAGTTTCTTCAGGAAGTTCCGTTAATTTGTAGCGGGTTTTCAGAAGTTCCGGATAGCGTTTCATCATATATTCGGCAGCAAAAAAACCCACATTGGTGTAATCAAGAGCCCCGGCCCCGATGGCACCACTGGCGGCCAGACGATAAGCCCCCTGCTGATCATCCATATTCGGCCAGAGAATACCTGGTGTGTCAGAGATAATAATTCCGTTATGCAGGTCGATCTTCTGTGCCATGGTTGTTATGGCAGGTTTGTCACCCACCTTGGCGATACTCCTGCCAGCCAGGGTATTGATCAGCGTTGATTTACCCACGTTGGGAATTCCGACCACCATGGCCCGCACCGGAAAACCGGGATTGCCACGTTTGGGGACCATTTCCCTGCACAATTTTAGCAGCGGCTTGGTATCCGCATGCTGTTTGGCAATCATGGGAATTGCACGCACACCGGACTGTTTTTCAAAGAAACGCACCCATTCACGGGTAATCTGTGGATCTGCCAGATCACTTTTGTTCAGCAACTTGATGCACGGCTTCTGTCGTCTCATCTCTTCCAGCTGATGATTGGAACTTGATACGGGCAAACGGGCATCAAGCACTTCTATTACGATATCTATCTTTTTAATCAATTCGACCATTTTTTCAAGGGACTTGCCCATATGGCCCGGATACCATCTAATCGTCATAATCTTTCCTTAATCATAATTTCAAACTGAATGATATTAGCACAATCATGCTGTTAATGGAGATTATATCTGCCATCAGCATCAATTTTCCTCTGAAATTTGTATTTATGGATTGCTATGATACATTATTATAATGATCACATTTATGGGTAAAAACTGAATGCGAAACATCCAGGGACATCTCAGCCTCATGTCGCTGATGGATCTGATCCAGTGGGCTAACAACAGCCTTCGAACCGGTACGCTCGTGCTTTGCGAACAGGGAAAGCAGAAGAAATTCTACTTTCAGGACGGCAAGATCATCTTTGTCTGGTCTGAATGCCGGGGAGAACGCATTGTTGACTTTCTGAGACTTGAATCAGCAATCACCAAGCAACAACTAAATGAAAACATTATCGATGCCCAGAACCTTGGTCTGCCCTTCATAGGTTATCTGCTGGCAGAAAAAATCATCAGCAGGGAAAAACTGGAAGAGATCATCGGGCAGGTTGCACAGTCAGCCATGACAGACGCTCTGAAATGGGAATCAGGTGAATTTGAATTCATCGACGAACTACCCAGTTTTGTAGTCAATGGCCCGTTAATGTTTGATTCAACCCAGCTGTTAATTGAATCAGCCAAAGAATTTGATGAAACCCATCTGGAGAAAAAGGTAGACAAGGAACATATCCTTGAAGAGATCAAATTCAATATAATGGAAGGTAACATTGAGCTGCCTCCTATTCCTGACATTATTCAGCGGATACATGAAAAGATAGAAGACCCTACGGCATCAATTGAAAAAATCGTTGACTGCATCACAGATCAAATCCTTGTATCCAAGATTCTCAGAATCTGCAACTCCCCCTACTACAAAAACGCCACCAAAGTTTCCACTCTGAAAGAGGCTGTTATCCTGATCGGCCTGAAATCTTTGCTGAGTATCGTAACCGTTCATGCCCTCAGCTGCTTCAGCCCCAGAAATGCTGATGAGATCAGAAAAATCCTGCGACACAGTCTGGTCTGCGGAATGATTGCCCGTCAGATAGCAAAGGACATGGGCAGCAATTACGAGCTGGCCTTCATGTGCGGCATGCTGCATGACATCGGCAAAACCGTCATGCTGGATATGCTGTACGACTATATGCTTTCACCGGAATTCAGGGCCAAGATAATTGAAGACAATCACACGGAAATCGGCTGTATGCTGGCTAGAAAATGGAACTTCGGCGAGGAGATACAGGAATGTATCATGTACCACCATTCGCCTGACCAAGCCACCATCAACCGCAGCATGGTTGAGATCATATACCTTGCAAACCTGATGACACACACCAGCGATCAACCCGGCTCAGCCGGTGAGCTGTTCCTGAACATGGCACAATTCAACCGCTATTGCGACTTGAACCTTGAAAACATCGATGTTCAGCAGGTCAGTGTTTCAAACCTGCTGAACGACGTGGACAATCTGGACAGGGACGCCGAAGAAATCCTCGGCTGATGTTAATGACACACGGCTGACACATTTCAAAACTTCTGCAAAAAAAATCGATTATCCGCCCCATTCCCATAATTTTCATTAGATTTACTGCCCTGTAACAACCCTGTCACATTGATATGATATGTTCCCTTCAGGAATTGCATTTATCCTGCTTAAGAATGCAAAGCCAATTCAGCCGGGAACATTTTCAATTAAGGGAGCAGTTGTGACTATCAGGACCAAACTCATTGTCAGTTCATTTATCAGTATCGCAGGAATCATAGGCATCGCAGCCTTCAGCCTAATCACCATTATGATGGTCAAGGACAAGATCACAGTTCTCACATCCCAATCGACACCTCTCCAGGTCAAGACTGTTCAGTTTCAGCAGTCTGTGGAAAAACTTTCTGCAGATCTTTTACAGCTCGGACTTGCCAACGACCCGCAAGAGGTCAAACAGATCTCTGAATCCATCTCTCAAAGCAGGGAAAATCTGGAGAAGATCAACTCGGAAATTAACAGTATAAAAAAGAATCCCATGGAAACCGGAGTTTTTTCCGAACTTCACGAGCAGGTCCTTAAGGCTACAGATGAGAAATTCAAAAGTATGGCCGTTTTTCGTGAGGAGGCTTCAAAAGTCAACGGGGCAATGCTTCGTGTAGACAAATCACTGATAAGCCTTAAGGATCTCATAGCAGGCTTGGTAACC
>JBGSQR010000598.1:0-5964 GCA_041737975.1 Geobacterales bacterium
ACGTCTGAAATCCAGCAATGTTCCTTCAATATTTTGCATAGCAGCCTTGAATCAAAATCAAAAAACAGATCAGGATTTGATATTCGTAGTTTGGCGTGCCCGTTTTCTGAGAACAAAGCCGACCAGCATGCTAAGTGCAAGCGTCATTGTTCCGCCAACTATACCAGACGTACTTTTACCCAGCCTGTTTTTCTCTTCATTTGTCAGCTTTGAAGTAAAAGTCGCGGGATTAATAACAGTTTCATCCGTTTTGCGGAATGTATAGTCAGGCAGTATGGAAATTTTTTCCTGAAGTTTAGACAAACTGGCATAAATGCCTTGCTCAGGTCCATTAAGTTCGTCCTTGCCAGTTACCTTGCTGATCGACCATTCAAGGCCGTCCGGTTCTTTAGAGGCAAACCACGAAAGAACTCCGCCAGTTAGTACAGCGGCAACCAGAAAAACCAGTACAATATTTCGTACATGATAGTTGGAGAAAGTGCCTGGAGAAAGAGGCATCCGGAAAATATCAGGCCTGGCTTTATATACAAATGCAATGACAGTAGCAGTAACCAGTCCTTCAACAAGGCCGATAGCAAAGTGAATTGGCTGCATCAGAGATACAAATGTGTGAAATGGGAGTTCCGAAATTCCGGATGCAACTGTTTCCATAACAACAGCAAAAGCTCCCAGTTGGAGTGAAATAATTGCTGAAATCACTGCAGCAGGTACAATTGGTGATATACCTGATTTTTTATTAACCAGAGGTTTGTAGATCAGAGGGTATCCAACAAAAGCAGGGAAAAAACCGAGGTTAAATATATTGCAACCAAGGGCGATCAGTCCGCCGTCGGCAAAAAAGAGCGCCTGGACTACCAGTACAGAGGAGATGGTTAAAAAGGCAGCGTATGGGCCAAGTAGGATCGCTAACAGGAGTCCACCTCCCAGGTGGCCACTGGAGCCGGTTAGCGGGATACTGAAGTTGATCATTTGAGCTGCAAACAGGAATGCGCCAAGTACACCCATCAGCGGAACTTTGCGATCATCACCCTCTTTTCCGATTTTTGAGGAACAGTATGCGATTGCACTGGCGGAAACTGCCCACATGGTTCCACCAACTAACGGAGATATGAGTGCATCTGACATGTGCATTGATAACCACCTGTGTTACGATTCTGTAAATAGTAACACGAGTGTACCTGCATTGAAATTATTGGTCAATCCCAAATTGGAAGATGATTCAAAATCCAGTATTGAACTGCTTGACTATCACTAATAAATGTTGATAGATAGATTATTCATTTATTAACAAAGAGGTTTTATTATGCCGTATATCGTAATAGATGGGCAGCGCTGCAAGGGATGTGGACTCTGTACACTGGCTTGTCCAAAAAAGCTGGTTGCCATGAGTACGGAAATCAACAGCCTGGGTAATACGATTGCTGTTTTTTCAGGTTCTGAACTTTGTACAGGTTGCACATTATGTGCTGAAATGTGCCCCGATGTCGCCATTTCAGTATTCAGGGAAGCCTGACGCCGAAATTTTCTCAATCTTAACCTGCTTTTTACGGAGGATATATTGTCTGACAAATTGTTCGTTAAGGGAAATGAAGCGGTTGCCATGGCCTCGATTGAGGCCGGGTGCCGCTATTATTTTGGCTATCCGATTACGCCCCAGAGCGATATTCCGGAATACCTCTCTCGTGAATATCCACGCATAGGTGGTGAATTTATTCAGGCAGAGAGCGAGATCGGCGCCATAAACATGCTGCTGGGGGCTTCAGCAACCGGCGTGCGCTGTATGACCTCTTCTTCCGGTCCCGGGATTTCCCTTAAACAGGAGGGTATTTCCTATATGGCCGGATCAGAACTGCCCGGTGTGATTGTTGATATAATGCGTTCCGGTCCCGGCCTCGGCGGTATTGACGCCTCCCAGGCCGATTACTGGCAGGCAACCAGGGGAGGAGGGCATGGCGGCTACCGCATTATTGTATTGGCACCAGCTTCAGTACAGGAAATGTATGACCTGACCATGCTGGCGTTTGACCTCTCCGATATCTATCGCATGCCTGCCATGGTACTTGCAGACTCTGTCATTGGCCAGATGAAGGAGTCGCTTGTCGCCAATCCACGCCCTCAGACGGAGCTGCCTGCCAAGGATTGGGCTGTACGTGGTAGATCGGACGGGTTGTCTCAGAAAATAGTTAAATCACTTTATCTGGGTGATGGTGAAATGGAAGCCTTTCACTGGAAGATGCATGCCCGCTATCAAGAACTGGCCGAAAATGAATGCCGCTGGGAAGAGTTTCGGACCGAGGATGCAGAATTGATTGTGACCGCTTTTGGTTCCACCGCTCGCATTGCCAGAACAGCCATTGAAATGGCCCGTGAGGCCGGAATGAAAGTCGGCTTGATGCGACCGATTTCCCTGTTCCCGTTTCCTGCCAAGGCATATAACGATCTTTCCCACAAGTGTAAACGTTTTCTGGATATTGAACTCAGTACCGGCCAGATGATCGATGATGTACGTCTTTCAATTGCCAGAGATGCCGAGGTGGAATTTTACGGACGTCCTCCCGGCGCCGGTTCGCTGCCTACACCGGAAGAGCTTTTCGAGCAGATAAAGAAACAGTACTGAATCTGAACAAGGCGGTAAGATACTAATGAAGCAGGTATTTAAAAGGCCCGAGAGCCTCAAAGACGTACAGACACATTTTTGTCCCGGTTGTCATCACGGTACTGCCCATAGACTGGTTGCCGAAGCAATAGATACTTTCGGGCTGCGTGCCGACACCATCGGTGTGGCAGCGGTTGGTTGCTCGGTCTTTCTTTACGGCTACTTTGATATAGATGTGATCGAGTCACCCCATGGCCGCGCTCCGGCTGTTGCAACCGGTGCAAAACGTGCCCGTCCGGATCGTTTTGTTTTTACCTATCAAGGAGACGGCGACCTGGCGGCTATCGGAACATCGGAGATCATTCATGCTGCCAACCGGGGTGAAGATATCACGGTAATCTTTGTTAATAACACTACCTACGGTATGACCGGCGGACAGATGGCCCCGACGACCATGGCCGGACAGAAAACTTCAACCTCGCCATATGGGCGTGATGCCAGCAAGGACGGTTACCCGATTCGCATGGCTGAGCTGCTTGCAAATCTGGGGGGGGTTGCCTTTTCAGCCCGCGTTGCTTTAAATACTCCCAAAAATGTTCTTCAGGCAAAAAAGGTGATTAAGACCGCTTTTCAATATCAGGTTGAGAAAAAAGGTTTTTCATTCGTTGAAGTTCTGGCCGCCTGTCCGACCAACTGGGGCATGAATGCTTTGGCAGCAAATGAAAGAGTTGCAAATGAAATGATCCCCTACTTTCAGTTAGGCACCTATAAAAATACAGCCAGTATCTGATTTGGAGCTATAAATGCGCTATGATGTTTTTATTGCCGGTTTTGGCGGTCAGGGTGTTTTGATGGCAGGCAACCTGCTCTCCTACGCTGCTATTCATGAAGGCAAGAATGTCTCGTTCTTTCCGGCCTATGGGGTTGAAAAGCGGGGTGGTTCTGCCATGTGTACGATTGTCTTTGCTGATGGAGATACCGGGTCGCCGGTAGTTGGAAAACCGTCTGTTTCTTTGGTGCTAAATCAGCTTTCTTTCGATAAATATGCAGCCAAGGTCCGTCAGGGTGGTGTCTGCATTGTTAACTCAACACTTGTGGAATGTGAAGGAATTGAACTTCCTGGTATCGAAGTTGTCAAGGTTCCTATGAATCAGATAGCTATAGATCTTGGTGACGTGCGTATGGTCAATATGGTTGCCTGCGGAGCTTATGCCGCAAAAAGCGGTGCCCTTGATCTGCATTCGTTGGAAGAGGCACTCAAAAAGACATTGCCAGAGCGTAACCATGGGCTCATTCCTGCAAACATTAAGGCAATTAAAGTCGGGGCCGAAGCTGTATCGGGTTGAAAAAAGTAAAAAGCTTGACTCACAGTCTGTCCTTTGCTATATAAATAAATCCTTTTATAGGGGTATCGCCAAATGGTAAGGCAACGGCCTCTGACGCCGTCACTCTTGGTTCGAATCCAGGTACCCCTGCCAAAAAATACAGGCACTTACGTTAAGTCGTAGGTGCCTTTTTTATTGTTTTAGAATAGTTACATATGTGCTTATAATATGAGCAAAATGATAAAAAATACCATAATTTCAAATGGCTATGTGGCATATTTAGATGGTTTATCCACAAGGATATCAACAAAAATGTTGATAACAGGCCAGGTTATTGCTGGTTTTGCTAATATTGACTTAATGTTGTCAACAGCTTGAAAGATATATTAAAAAGTTACCGATATTTTTTTGACGATAAATTTATTTTGACATATTATTGACGCATTTTTTGTGCTATTTATATTTCGTAACAATATTTGTCCAACTTGTAGTGGGCAAAAGGATAAATAATACAGTGACATCTGTTTACAAAACTAAAAACTGCTGTAATATTTTTAGGTATATATACTTTTAGTTTGGAAAGGCTTCACAAGCTGTCTTGTTAAATATTATTTGTAACAATATAAGGCTTTTAGCTGATTGCTTTTGTTTTTTAATGTGGGCTGTCAGGTGATTGTCTTGCTTGGTATGAATTGATCAATAAAACAGTTTGAGTTTATTCTACGCAACCTTCCAGACTTCTTTCCTTAAATGAATTTTCCTTTATTGCAAATCGGATTAGATTGACAATTGGCTGGAGGCTGAAATGAAAGAGTCTATTGATGAATTCAGCGGGGTGGAGCCCGATACTAGTAAATGCTGTACTGAAGAAATAATCAGTGACCTGTACAGATGTTCCAATAATAACCGTAAGTGTGAATATGGTCTGCCTGCCGGTACTACCAGTACTTATTGCCTGCACCCCGAGTTCAAGAAGTTCGTTTCCCTCTCTCCTGTTGGGGTAAAAACGGCGGCATTTCGCAGCCCCGGAAAACAGAGTTCTTGAACCGGATTGATTTTAAAGTTATTATCTGACGTCTAAAAATCAATTTGACGAAAGATATTTATGGAAATCAAAAAACTGCTGATTAACCTGAAGAATCCCGTAGGCGCCTTTTCCATCAAACCGCATCATATCGATATTATTCGCGCCACATTTCCAGACACATATATTGAAGTAACTGAATCAAATAGCGTCTTTCGCGATAGCCTGGTTGATGCGGATTGTGTGTTGACCTGGGTATTCAAACAGGAATGGTATGCAAATGCACCAAAGCTGAAAACCGTATTTACACCTGCTGCCGGACATGACTGGGTTGCGGCTGATCAATCAGGACATGTGCAGAACTTTTACGGACGTTTCCACGGCAAGATTATGCGGGAAAGTCTGCTTTCGATGATGCTGTACTTTAATCGAAAACTTAAAAAGTCGCAGGCAGATCAGGAAAACAAAGTATGGGGACGGCTTGGTTATAATGATTGTGCTGCACTTTTCAATCAGCAGGTGTTGATTGTAGGTTTCGGCTCTCTGGGGCAATCAATGGCTGAACTGCTGAAGGCTTTCGGTGCAGACGTAATTGCAGTAAAACGAAATATTATCGGCTTTGAAAACCATCCATATGCAGACAAGGTCATTACTTTTGACCAGCTGGAACATGAATTGCCGAATGCTGATCATGTCGTGCTGGTTTTGCCAGGTGGTGCTGAAACTGAAGGTGTGTTTTCTGAACGATATTTTAACGCAATGAAGTCTGGGGCATACATTTACAACCTGGGAAGAGGGAACTGTTATTATGAGCAGGACCTTATGGTTGCTCTTCAAGGTGGCAGGTTGGCAGGTGCCGGGCTGGATGTGTTTGCCGAAGAACCCCTACCTGAAACCTCTCCACTTTGGGATCAGCCCAATGTGTTGATTACTCCGCATTCAAGCGCCATCAGTTGTGAATATATTGATCTGTTCATTCAAGAGTGGATTGAAACTGTCAGAGGAATTTGACTTGCAGG
>JBGSQR010000599.1:0-2034 GCA_041737975.1 Geobacterales bacterium
GGTATACCTAAATAAAACGGTCATGCACGGATATGCGTGCATGACCGAATTAAAATCAAATTACGGCTTGGCGATTCCGCGTTCTGCGGGTGAATATGTCGTCTTGCCAAGATCACTCAAAATCCAGCACAGATTGGATTCGGATTTCTGTGCCATCATGCGGGAGTCGGCACCGGTCTTGTTGAAAATTGTTGCAGCCTGGGAATCGGCAAATTCCTTCATTTCGGGTGAAGCCATCACTGCCTTGAAAGCAGTAGTAAGTTTTGCCTTTACGTCGGCGGGACTATCAACAGGAATCATGAAACCGAGCCACTGCTGCAGGGGAAGATATTTTGCTACTACAGGCAGTGAAGATGTAATCGCGGGGATATTAAAGGTCTTCTCCGGGCTGGTAAAGGTATATGCGTCCGGGCTCATGTGGGCAATAGGAATAAGCTGACCGGAACGGATATAGTCTTTTGCTTCGCCGGCAGAACACACAACGAGGTCGGCATCGATACCGCCTACGCAGGCAAGAATGGCGGGTCCGGAACCGGGGTATGAAACCCAGGTGAAAGGCCAGTTACCATAGGACTTGTCAGCCAGAAGAGCGGCAAGGGCAAACCAGAGTCCACCGGTTGTTCCGGCAATCTTGAGGTCTGATTTCTTGGAGAACGCTGCAAGCTTGGCCAAAGAATCGACTCCGAGTTCCGAGGCTTTCTTCGCATTGATGAGCAGAATTCCGGGTGAACCGCCGGCAATAAAATACTCCCAGTCTTTTGATGTCTGTGTGATGGTTGTGGTTACCGGGATGGTAAGCGGTGTTTCGGAAGTACCTGCAAGGGTATATCCGTCATGTGCCGAAGTCCATACCTGGGCAGTACCGATGGAACCTGCGCTGCCGCCGGTTACGTTTGTCGCGGTGACGGATACATTCAGTTGTTTAGCCATCAGCTCGCCGACTTTGCGTGCCCATACGTCAGTACCACCACCCTGGCCAAAGGGAATTACCATGGTAATATCCCGCTCGGGATATGCAGATTCCGCTTTGCCGCTGGCAAATGCCGAAGTGATGCCCACCAGAGCGATCATTACGATCACTGCCAGTTTTCCAAATGTTTTCATAAAAGCCTCCTTAAGAACTACTCAATATTGTTTCGCTTTCGCGGAACTTCCTCTGACAAGCCACACTTACTGTTTTAAATTATTTTTCCAGCTGGACAACGAATCCGCCACAACTTTTTCGACCCGGTCGTAAGCTTTATCCTTTACGCAATTCAGGATCTGTTGATGAAACTCGTCCGCAAACGCAAAATTTTGTTCTACAATTATATTCCGTTCGATTGAATCCACAAAAAGCTGATATACACCCCGCACTATTCTGTTCAAAAATACATTATTGACGACACTCGTCAGCTTCAGATGAAACTCGTAGTCCAGCCGTCCCGCACCGTGTAGGTCTTTCATCCTGATGCACTGCCGGAAGCGGTTGATGTTCAGCTGCAGCTCCTCGATATCGTCGGGGGTTGCTTTCTGGATTGCCAGACGGATAATCGCCTGGTCAAGCACTTCGCGCAGTTCCACCAGATCCGTGCTCGAGCTCATGTCAAAGATCATGCCGTAAATAAGGGTGTCCAGGGCACTCGGATTCATCTGCGAACACACATAGGTTCCGTCGCCGCGCTTTATCTCGACTATGCCCATGCTTACCAGGGTTTTCATTGCCTCGCGCAAAGAATTTCGCGATACCTTCAGTTCTTCTATCAACACGTATTCATTGGGCAACTTGCTGCCTATGGGATATTTTCCGGAAGAAACTGCATCAATGATAACTTCGATGACTTTGTCCACTACGGATTTGGAGTTTAAGGGTTTCAGCGATCCAGTGGGTTCTCCAGAAAAATTTTCCATTTTCAATTCTCTGCTGCTGCCATATCAAAGTCGACGATCGTGCGCGTTTCAATTACCTTGCCCACAAAATTCTTGACCTTTATGTGATCAGGATGGTTGGTATAACGGTCGATATCGGCATGGTTGGCATATACAACCATCAAG
>JBGSQR010000607.1:0-4671 GCA_041737975.1 Geobacterales bacterium
ATGTCTCAGAACCAGGCAGTCCACGACTGATTGACAGTACCAACGTAAGCGATGGACAGCCTGTAACGGCACTGAACCTTGTGCTGGGCGACTACTCACTGGCTATCGGCGATGCGGCCGGCAAGTACAGTATCTGGTTTCCTGTAACCGCTCCTGGCAGTGCTGATGACAAGCGACTGACACTAATTCACCAACTCCCGGGGCATAGCGGTAAAATAACAGCCATCATCCCATCCCTGCGCGACAAGTCCTTGATCTCATTAGACGATAAAGGTGAATTACGGATTGACCACACAACTTCTGAACGCACCCTGTTGACACTAAGCAAAAACAGCACCGACATACTTCAGACCAACTATTCTCCTCGCTGCACAGCACTCTCCACCCTGGAGAGTAATGGTAAATTTACTACCTGGAAACTGGACATTCCCCATCCAGAAGTTTCACTTGGAACCCTGTTCGGAAAGGTCTGGTATGAGGGATACGATAAGCCAGAATTTGTCTGGCAGTCCTCTTCAGCATCCGATGATTTTGAGCCTAAAATGAGCCTGGTACCGCTGATATTCGGCACAATCAAGGCCACGGCCTTTGCCATGCTTTTTGCAGTACCGCTGGCAATGCTGGGCGCCCTTTATACAAGCCAGTTTATGACTCCTGCTGTCAAAAACCGAGTAAAACCGACTGTAGAAATCATGGCTGCTATCCCTTCCGTAGTTATAGGATTTCTGGCTGGACTCTGGTTGGCACCGATCATTGATAAAGCTGTTCTGACGCTATTTATCTCTCTGTTGCTCGTCCCGGCAATGATTTTTGTATCGATGCTAATATGGCAGTTAATCAAACCTTTTTCCAAGCTGGGTGATTTCCTGCGAGGCAACGAGTTCATAGTTTTCATCCCGCTAATGCTGTTGGGCGTCTATTTTTCGTGGTTGCTGGGTGGCATAGTTGAAGCCTCTGCATTTGGAGGAGATTTCAAACAGTGGATGTTTAGCTCTCTTGGCATCGGTTACGATCAGCGTAACTGTATCATCATCGCCATAGCACTCGGTTTTGCTGTCATCCCAATCATCTTTACTATTGCTGAAGACGCACTATCCAACGTGCCGCGCAACCTATCTGCCGCTTCCATGGCACTGGGCGCCAGCCGCTGGCAGACCGCCTGGCGCGTCGTACTCCCATCTGCTTTACCTGGTGTTTTCTCTGCCATAATGATCGGTTTTGGTCGCGCCATAGGTGAAACCATGATCGTACTGATGGCCACCGGCAATACACCAATTATGAGCTGGAGCGCCTTCAACGGCTTGAGAAGCCTGTCAGCCAATATTGCGGTAGAGATTCCAGAGGCACCACTGGATGGCTCTCTATACAGGGTCTTGTTCCTGTCAGCTGTGCTGCTATTTATCTTTACCTTTCTAATCAACACTGTCGCCGAAGCATTACGTCAGAGATTCCGTAAAAAATACGGACGTTACTGAAAGCCTAAAAAGAGAGTCTTATGAAACGATACTTTAAAAACGGTGAACCTTTTGTTTTGCTTACCGGTGCGGCACTTGCCCTGATTCTGATTATGACCATGACACTTGTGGGTGTTGTCATGAAAAACGGACTAGGCTATTTCTGGCCAAGTGAACTGGTTCGTTATGAACTGAAAGATGGAACAGTAGCCCTTGGGCAGTTGATGATTCAGGAAAAAAACCCTAATACGAGGAACCGCCGCATACAGTTAAAGGTTTCCAACAGGGAGGTACTGGGTCAGGATTTCAGATGGATAGATGTCAGTGAAATTGCCAGCCAATCCGTCCCCAAAGATGCCGTACTTGTAGAGCGTAAAGAAAACGGCAATTATGCCGGTTTCCTGAAGAATATTATTGCCGATGGACTGGTGGACGACTCTGTCACTGATCCATGGGAAAGATTGTCCAGAGCACAAAAAGCAATTGAACCCAAACTGGCTGACATGCAGAAAATCAAAGACAGCATGTACAATATCAACTATAAATCTGAACAGTTACGCCTGAAGATCCTTAAACTGGAGTACAAGGACAGAGTAAAAAACGGTGCTGCAATCTCTGATGCCACGACAGAACGGGAAAAACTGACTACTGAATTCGATACTCTCAACAGTAAACTCGGTGAGATGCAAGAGGAATTGGGCAAAGTCAAATCCGAACTTACTGATGCATCGGGTGGAAGCAAAGAAATTGCACTTACCGAAATAGTTCATATCATGCAACCGAATTCCATGTCCGTATTTGCCAAGATGGGAGCCTATGCCGGCCGAGTCAAAGAATTGCTGTTAGACGATCCACGTGAATCCAATACGGAAGGCGGACTTTTCCCGGCAATCTTCGGTACTGTCATGATGGTCATGCTGATGAGCATTTTTTCGCTTCCATTCGGTGTAATTGCTGCCGTATATCTGCGAGAGTACGCCAAGGACGGACTGATGACCCGCATGGTACGAATTGCAGTCAATAACCTGGCTGGAGTTCCTTCGATTGTCTACGGAGTTTTCGGACTTGGCTTCTTTGTCTACGGCATCGGCGGCAGCCTGGATCAACTTTTCTTCCCTGAACGTCTGCCTACACCGACCTTTGGCACCGGTGGTATCCTCTGGTCAAGCTTAACACTGGCGCTATTGACTGTTCCGGTTGTCATTATCGCCACAGAAGAATCTCTGGCTTCAATTCCGAGAGGAATCCGGGAAGGCTCGCTGGCACTTGGTGCGACCAAGTTCCAGACGCTAGTTAAAATTCTGATACCAATGGCTACCCCTGGTATCATGACCGGACTGATCCTTTCCATGGCAAGAGCTGCAGGTGAGGTTGCACCACTGATGATTGTAGGTGTTGTGAAACTGGCTCCTACCCTGCCGTTTGACAGCCACTTCCCTTTCTTCCACATGGATCGCAAATTCATGCACCTGGGTTTTCATATCTTTGACGTCGGCTTCCAATCTCCCAATGTGGAGGCTGCTAAACCGATGGTTTATGTGACCACCATGCTGCTTCTGGCTATCGTTATTGCCGCCAGCAGCCTGGCGATCTACTTCCGTGCCAAAATGAAAAAGAGATACGTAACTTCAAATTTCTAAGGATACTGCAATGCAAGAACATAACAACCCTGCAAATACTATCATGGACATCAACAACCTGAACCTCTATTACGGCTCAAAACAAGCTTTGAAAGATGTTTCGCTCTCCATGGCCAAAAACAAGGTTACTGCCTTCATCGGTCCGTCCGGGTGCGGCAAATCTACGCTTTTGCGCTGCTTTAACCGCATGAATGACCTGATCGATAATGTGCGGATTGAAGGCACCCTGCGCTTTGAGGGCGAGGAAATCAATGACCCAAAAATGGACATAATTTCTCTGCGCCGTCGCATCGGCATGGTTTTTCAACAGTCCAATCCATTCCCGAAATCAATTTATGAAAATATAGTTTACGGCCTGCGGATAGCCGGAATAAACGACAAACACGTCCTTGATGAGACCGTTGAACGCAGCCTGAAAAACGCGGCCATCTGGGATGAGGTCAAGGACAGACTACACGATTCCGCACTTGGCCTTTCAGGCGGACAGGCACAGCGTATATGTATCGCCAGGGCTATTGCCGTCAATCCGGAAATCATATTGATGGACGAACCTTGTTCGGCGCTTGATCCAATTTCAACTTTAAAAATCGAAGAATTGATTGACGAGTTGAAACAGAAATATACTATAATCATCGTCACCCACAACATGCAGCAGGCTGCTAGGGTTTCTGATGTGACTGCTTTTTTCTACCTTGGTGAATTGATTGAGGCAGGTCAGACAAGCAAGATATTCACAAATCCGGAGAAGAAACAGACCGAGGATTATATTACCGGACGATTCGGGTAAGTGTATTGTAAATATAGAATTTAAAATCTAATAGAGGTAAATATGGAAAGAATACACATTAGCGCAGCATACGATTCAGATCTGAACGAGTTACGGAACAAGTTGCTGGCAATGGGTGGCATAGTAGAGCAGATGATCTCCGGTTCCGTTAAATCATTGGTAGACAGGGACTCGACACTGGCTGACCGTATTATCGCCATGGATCATGAGGTCAATGGATTTGAGATCGCCATTGATGAGAAATGCCTGCAGCTTCTGGCCTTGCGTCAACCCGCAGCGGGAGATTTGAGGTTTATTGCGCTGGCGCTCAAGATAGTTACCGACTTGGAACGCATCGGCGATCAGTGCGCTAATCTTGCCAAAAGGGTTAAGGAGATTAACGAGGAGCCGCCGCTTAAACCTTATATCGATATTCCCCGCATGGCCTACTACACAGAAATCATGCTCAAAGAAGCACTGGACGCCTTTGTGCGTAGCGATGTGGAACTGGCCATTAAAGTCTGCAAGGATGATAAATGCATTGATGAGTTGAACATGCAGGTTCAGCGTGAACTGCTTTCTTTTATGATTGAAGATCCGTCAACCATTACAAGGGCTATCAAACTGAACTATATTTCAAAGTATCTGGAGCGGATTGCCGACCACTCCACCAATATTGCTGAAATGGTCATATTCATGGTCAAGGGCAAGGATATTCGACATACGACCAGTTGCATGGTTGATTAATAAAATGGCCGTTTCTCTGCAACGAGAAACGGCCATAACAATTTAAAGGAAGCACCTGCAAGTC
>JBGSQR010000623.1:0-1675 GCA_041737975.1 Geobacterales bacterium
CCGCGCAGCGTCGGCACCTTTTTGATATCGCGGTTATTGATCTCGCGCATACTCTCAGCCGTAGAGAGAAGCAGCTCGATCTCCTCTTTGGTAAGATCCTGCAAAGTGATGATATGCTTATGCTTGAACTCTGCCATGCCTCCTCCTTAAAGGAAATTACGTTTCTTGCTAACTTGATTTTTGCAATACCACTTCCACTGCGCGGTTTGACTGATTAAAAATAACTTCCACATTTTCTTTAAGGCTGGTTGGTACGTTTCTGCCGACAAAATCGGCACGAATCGGCAACTCGCGGTGACCGCGGTCAATCAATACAGCCAATTGAATACATTGTGGGCGACCGTGATCCATCAGTGCATCCATGGCCGCGCGAATTGTACGGCCGGTAAACAGGACGTCATCAACCAAAACCACTTTTTTACCTTCTATGGAAAAAGGAATATCTGTCCTGCCAACACGCTGATGAGGAAGGTTTCCACTTACGTCATCCCTGTAGAGGGTAATATCAATAGCTCCAATCGGAACTTTTTCCCCCTCAATCACCTCAATCGCATCCCTGATCTCTTCTGCCAGATGGGCACCACCGGAACGAATACCGATCAGAACGACATTTTCAAGGCCCTTGTTGCGCTCCAGCATTTCGTGAGAAATACGTGTCAAGGCCCGCTTGATTCCAGCTGTATCAAGAATTACGGTCTGCTCTTCAGACATATTGACCACCTTTCACGCGTGAATAAAAAAAGAGCCTTACCGTTGCAAACGGCAAGACTCTTCAGATTTAAGTATCGAGTAAATCATTGGTGTCACCTTTGCTAGCCTCACGGACTAAATTAAAAGGTATGAAAATGTGTTAGAGAATCTAGCACCATACCTGGCACAGGTCAAGAGGGTTTTGCTTCAAATCACATTTTGTTTTTCCGTACAAATTGGTCATTTTTGAACATTCTATCTGATAATATTGGCATTGCAAGTAAATCATGGCACTTAATATATGCAAACAAAATTGCATCGGATCGGCAGTTTATGTTACACCTGTGCACCTATGAAAAAACTCAATCTACCGCAACAACAGGCGGTCAACCACACTGAAGGCGCACTGCTGATACTGGCCGGGGCAGGATCCGGCAAGACCCAGGTAATCACAACCCGCATCGTTCACCTGTTAAAAGATAAACGCATACCGGCAGAAAACATCCTGGCTGTAACCTTCACCAATAAGGCCGCCCGCGAAATGAAAGAACGTGTCGCAGGAATGGCCGGCAAAATGGCTGAAGGCATAATCATTTCCACTTTTCACTCCCTTGGTGTACGCATTCTGCGCCGTGATATCAGGGCGCTCGGCTTCAAGCCAAACTTTTCGATCTATACAACATCAGACCAGTCCGGTGTTATTCGACAGGCAATGCGCGAGCGTGACATTGATCCTAAACAGTGCGATCCTGATACAATTCTATGGAGAATTTCCGCAGCAAAAAACCGTCTGATTTCCGCCTCGGAATTCAAACCGGCCAGTGATGATCGAATAGAGCTGGCAACTGCAGCTGTCTACCCTCGCTATCAGGAACTCCTCAAGGGCTTCAATGCTATTGATTTCGACGACATCATCATGCTTTCAGTCAAGCTATTACAATCCAGCCAGGCCATCTTGTCATACTGGCAGGACCGATTCCGCTAC
>JBGSQR010000637.1:0-3872 GCA_041737975.1 Geobacterales bacterium
TGCAGCAGGAACTTATGTTGTCCAGGCTCGCACAAGGAGCGCAGGCTCTGCCTCGGTGTATGACTCTGTAACCCAGTCCACATACAGAATCACAACTCCGGCAGTGACAGGCGTATCTTTTAGCCCAAGCCTGGCCAGCCCGCGTGCTGCCAATACAACGATCACATTTACCGCCACAGCAACCGGCGGGGTAGCACCGCAGCAGTATGAATTCTGGCTGTACAGCAATACTGCAGGTACATGGACAAACATGCAGGCATTTTCCACCACCAACACCTGGAGCTGGACACCTGCTGCTGCAGGCAGTTATGTGGTACAGGTCAGGGCACGCAGCGCCGGATCGACTGCTGTTCTGGAAGCATTCTCACAGAGTGCCTACTCAATCACACCGTAGTTTGACAATTGCAGTTTGAAGTAATGAGAAGGGCGGGGTTAATTACCCCGCCCTTTTTATTTGCTCACTCTTTTGATGGTTATATCATGCGATTGGAAATCAGACATGTACCTGTAAAAACATTTAAAACTCGGATGAGAACAGGAAGAACACTGATAGATAAACAAAATAAGTACGAATTATTTGCTGACGGCTGGATCAGCTTCTTTTAAGTAATAAATGACTTTTATCAGTGGCAAATTGCTGATTTAGAATGATTTATATCGCCTTGCGAAGCAGAATCATGGCCCTGCCGTATCCGCCGGTAACGGAAACAACAAGTCCTGTCTTGGAAACCACCGGTGTCTGCAGAACAAGAGATTCGGCATCAATTACGGTTGCTGATCTCCCTGACATCCATACCGGCAATGGTATGCTCAGGTTTGTGACTGACTGGTGAAAATCAAGAACAACAACAATATCGTCGCCATCGTAATACCATGTAAATACTGTCGCCTGCGGAAGCAGCTCCGAATTGAACAGGGCCCGGTATCCCACGCCTTCGATCACGGTCCCGGCCGGCATGATACCACCCGGAAAAGCTGATCCGGTGACAACCTTGGGATATTGCTTCCTGTAGGCAGACAAACCAATGGCGTTATCAACCGCACCGGCACGAACGGTAGACTTACACGCCCCGCGTAGCGGACTGTATCCGATCACCACGCCGAATTCGTTGGCAGAGCCATTGCGGACGATCTGGGCCATCCGGTCGGGTGGACTAGAAGAGTCTATCCAGGTGGATATCGGAGTATTGATGGTTTCAACCTGAGAAGTGATATCTTCCATAGTCTTGAAATTCCAGGTCTTAAGCATCCCGGTAACCGGCCGTACTTTTGGTATATACTGCATCAGCGACTTTCCTGCATAGATAGGCGAATTTGCCATGACGAACAGTGCATGCCCGAACCTGTTGCTGTTGACAGCTTCTATCCGCTGCGATACGGCGCAGGCACCGTTTTCGCTGAACCGGTAGGTTGCCGAGACACGAAAATCCGCCGTGATGGAAGGATCGATGTACGAGGGCTGGACCGGACTCCCTGCACGGGCACGCAGGTGGTTGATTAGTGAAACCGGGTTGGCAATGTCGTAGCTATTCTCGATATCGATGTAATTGGCGTAATAAACTCCGTCAGTTGTAACAGCCGCACCACCATTGGGCCGTATGGACTTGACCTGGTTCTGCAATGCCGGGCGGAGCTGCTCGGTTGTATCGGAAGCAACCGTGATGGAGGAAGTATGCAGAGCCGATGAAGAGTGCTGCAAGGTTTCGCCCTGCAGGGATCTGAGGTCAAAACTCCACAACTGACCGGTCCCGGTGTTTTCCGAAATAACCCAAATCGTGTCAGCATCCACTATGCGCAGTATGTACCACTTCCGACCCAGCGCAGCCCATTCCGAACCGATATCGTGCACGGTTTTTCCGTGTCCGGCGGACTTGATGTTGTGGACAAAGAACGGGCCATGGTTGCCGCCGGAATAAGTGCCGTTGTACAGGATGGGAGTAACATCATCCCCCTGCCATGTCAGCAAAGTGCCCTGTGAAAATGCGGATACGGTTGCATAGTCCGGGATGTTTTTTGCAGCCAGCGCAGCTCCTTTAAGGTTGAAGGCATTGTTGCCGAACTCGTCATCCGAACGGAGCAGCACTTTTTGCACGAGATCATGTGAATTGTTCCATGGTGTGCGGATATACGCGGTTGCACCGGACAGCACTATGCGGGTCATGGTGTTTGCTGTCGTTTGGGGAGTGTTTTCGTTGTTGATCTTAGCGTTGCCTGAGCTACCACTACAACCGGAGGTCCACAAAATTATGAGCAGGCAATGAATGAATATCCGCATAAAGCACCTCGGCCATTAAAATGTTGTTTTGTAAACATTGAACTCCGAAATTTGCTGAATGTTACAATGTAAATTAAATGCCGGCAGCCTTGAAAACCCTTTCCACAGCAGCAGCGGCATCGACCATATCTGTATCCTTTAGAGTCGGGTGTACCAGAAACATCAGGCTGAAAGCCCCGAGTCCCTTTGCCGTTGGAAGGCCCTCCGCAGGGGCAAGTCCTGCGTCTGTAAAGGCTTTCTCAAGATATATCTCACTGCAGCTGCCAGAAAAACATGGTATACCCTCAGCAACAATGGCGTTCATAATCCGGTCGCGATCCCACCCACTCTTTAATAATTCGGGTCTGAGAAAAACATAATACTTGTAATATGCATGCAATATATCCGACGGCGGCAGAGTAACACGTAATGCAGGAATCCGGCTAAATGCCTCGGTCAGAATACCTGCATGATGGTTTCGTTTTATTATCCAGTCAGGAAGCTTCCGGAGCTGAATCCTGCCAATGGCAGACTGCATCTCGGTCAATCGCCAATTTGTGCCGAATGATTCGTGCAGCCACCTGAATCCGGGCGGGTGCTGCCGGTTATAAACGGCGTCAAAGCTTTTGCCGTGATCTTTATACTCCCAGGCCTTTCTCCAGAGCAACTCATCATTGGTGGTCAGCATTCCGCCTTCACCGCCGGTAGTCATGATCTTGTCCTGACAGAACGAAAATGCTGCTGCGTCACCCAAGGAGCCAACTGGTCGCCCTTTATACAAAGCGCCGTGGCACTGCGCGCAATCCTCGATAACACTGATGCCATGCTGACGGGCCAGATCGATAATCGGATCCATATCGCAGGGCCAGCCTGCAAGATGCACACAGATGATTGCTCTGGTGCGTGGGGTTATGCATGTTCTGACAGTGTCTGCCGTTATGTTCTGTGTTACAGGGTCGATGTCAGCCAGTACCGGTGTGGCGCCGCGCATCACTACACAGCTAGCGGAAGCTATGAAAGTACGGCATGTGGTAATAACTTCATCGCCTGGACCGATACCAAGCGCATACAGTGCGAGCTCAAGAGCCACAGTACCATTTGCAAGTGCAATGGCATGTGAACATCCCGTAAAAGCGGCAAACTCTTTTTCGAAAAGTCGCCCCTCATCACCGGTCCAGTAATTAACCCTGCCGTTTTTCAGGGTGGCTGCTGCCGCCTCAATTTCATCCTGCTCGAAATAGGGCCATGGAGCAAAGGGCGTAGTTCGCAAGGGGGATCCGCCATCAATGGCAAGCATGTGATTGTTCATAATGAATTCCAATTACCGATGCAGATTTTTAAGTTAATTTTTGCTGAGCACAATCCTGGCAGGACTGCCAACGGCTGTGACATCATTCTCCAGGTTTGATAATACTGTTGAACCAGCCCCGACAATTACATTTTTACCCAGAACAAGGTTTGGTATAATCGTCGCTCCGGCGCAGATAAAGGAACCGTCACCGACGGAAACGGAGCCGCAGAGGGTTGAGCCGGGCGC
Source organism: Geobacterales bacterium (assembly GCA_041737975.1). Classification (GTDB taxonomy): domain Bacteria; phylum Desulfobacterota; class Desulfuromonadia; order Geobacterales; family Pseudopelobacteraceae; genus JBGSQR01. The sequence goes on from JBGSQR010000637.1 coordinate 3,792, forward strand.
AATGTGAACGCCGTTGCCGATACTGCAGTCATGATCGACGTTCGCTCCTGTGTTGATAATGGCCACATCTCCAATGCGTGC
>JBGSQR010000021.1:0-3555 GCA_041737975.1 Geobacterales bacterium
GTAGCGACGGCCAAAAGTGAGGCGGTGAAGCACAACGTAAGTTTTCTATTCATCTTTTTTCTCCTTTGCAATGTTTTACTTTTCTAACTTTCTTTTTATACCACATTAATGATTTATTGCAACCCCAAATCAGACAAATACAGTCTTGTTACCTTTGGACACAATTTTAATTAGCATTATTAAAATAACATCTTCCTTAACTAACATACGAAAATGTTATCGCACTTGCTTTTTATTGTTTCGTTGCAGTACTATTTCATACAACTTAGCCATCATCAGGAGGATAAAATGTCATTCCCTCAATTTAGGGCACGCAGAATCCGCGGTAAAGAAACATTTCGAAAAATGGTAAGTGAGACATCTCTCTCCGTAAATGACCTGGTCTACCCAATGTTTTCTGCTTTCGGTTCTGGCATCAAAAAAGAAATCTCATCTATGCCCGGGATCTTTCAACAATCAATAGAGAATATCGTCGCTGAGGCAAAAGAGGTTTTTGAACTGGGGATTCCTGCAGTTTTACTTTTCGGCATACCAGAAACTAAAGATTCTGTTGGCAGTCACGCATACTGCGATCATGGGATTATCCAGGAGACTATCAAAGCGATTAAAAAAAACGTACCGGAGCTAATGATTATTACCGATGTATGTTTATGTGAATATACTGATCACGGGCATTGCGGATTAATAGTAGATGGGGATGTAGACAATGACTCAACGCTGGAACTGCTTGCCAGAGAAGCGCTTTCACACGCCAAGGCAGGGGCAGACATGATTGCGCCATCAGACATGATGGATGGACGTGTGGCGGCTATACGTACGATTCTTGATCAAAACGGCTATAAAGCCACTCCGATTATGAGCTATTCAGTAAAATATGCTTCCGGTTACTACGGACCATTCCGCGAAGCGGCTGAATCAACTCCACAGTTCGGGGACCGTCGCAGCTATCAGATGGACCCCGCAAATCGTCTGGAAGCAATTCGCGAAGCTTCATCAGACATCGAAGAGGGCGCAGACATAATAATGGTCAAACCAGGTCTGCCTTATCTGGATATAGTCAGAGACCTGCGAAATGAATTTAACCTGCCGCTGGCGGTTTACAATGTTTCCGGTGAATATAGTATGGTTAAGGCAGCGGCTGCCAATGGCTGGATAGACGAAAAGAGAGTCGTATTAGAAACATTGATTGGCTTTAAACGTGCTGGTGCAGACATTATTATTTCATATCATGCTAAAGATGTTGCCCGCTGGTTGGCTGGTCAGGTTTAGTTTTATGGCTAAGGTTTAGTAAGTTAGAAGTTATTTTCTGCGCCTTTCCGGCAGAAAATAACTTCGTTAACGCACTTATCCTGTTTATAAGGGTTAGGTTTAGACTGAAAGAGTTGTCTGAACCTAAACCTCTCAACAAAAGCCAGAATTATTCGCCCGCTTTTTCAGCCATCTCACGCTTATGTTTTCGAATACTTCCTTCCTCTTTGCCAGCTAATGCCGCTGGACTCTTTTCAGGTAGAGCAGGCATTGTTGGCATAGAAATTCCGGTTTTCCTTTTTTCCGGTTGCGCCGCTGCAGCCTTTGTATCTGTAGTTACTGCTGCAGGAGCTACTAAGACCTTCTTACTTGATTTAGCCGCTGATCTCTTTTTAGCAAATGTCTTCTTTAAATTCACTTCTGAATTATTAAAATCAGCCAAAGTATCTCGGTTTACTAAAACGTGCACTTTGCCTTCTGAACGCCAAACTTTTTGTGCTTTTATTACTCCCCCGTCCTTCAGATAAACAAGCTTGGCAGCAAATGAGGGTGTAGCACAGACACATATCAATACTGCGGAAATCAGCAACTGTTTCATAACATCCTCCTGTTTCGTTTTTCTCTCTTCAGATTAATTGCGTATGGAACCATTCGGCAAGTATTTAGGTAGATTCCCGCGAATCTCAACAACCGGGCCATCTTCCAATTCATCCAGACTTCCATTATCTTCGCCATACTCTTCTTCACCAACCGCCCACTCATAAAGCTTTTGCGAATCGATCAATACCGGCTTTTTCGGCGTATCAAAGACTCTCAACTGCATCTCTTCGTCAAAAAGCCCAATGCAGCCATGTGAGGCAGGTCGACCTGGCAGATCACGGGCATGTATCCAGTACGAAACATTATCTTCACCTATATGGAAGCGCAAAGCATTATCCATTGGATACTGTTCTTCGTCATTAGCTGTCTTATAAAGTGACGATGTGTGAGCCAAGTGGCGCGCATCAATCCTAAAATTCCCCGTTGGAGTCTCAGTCCCTTCCTTCCCTGTAGCTGCAGGAGCTGAAAGAACCAGCTTGCCTTTTTCATATGCTCCCAACCACTGCTCTGTAATATCAACCAGAATAAATTTCTGATATTTAAGTGCTGGTTCATAGCTTTTGGGTAAAGGGCAATAATCTTTAGCCGATTTCAGATTATCAGGCACTTTAATTGTCATACCAGGATAAACGTGACGACGATCAATACGGTTAAATCTTGCAATCCATATCCAGTCTGCACCAAATAAAGATTCTAGTGTTTCATCCGGTTTTATAAAATGGGCATGCCATTTAACATCTTTGAGGCTCGGATATTCAACGCGAGACAGATCCTCCATTGACTTGTCGTGTTGTGAGGCCGACGGCTCTCCAATAATTGTTGGAGCTCTTAGCACTGTCAGACTGACAAACAAAACCGTTAAAATAAAAACAAGTGCGATCCTTTGAGACAGTCGCATTTGGCTGATAAACATATACAGTCCTTCACCTTTTTAAAACATTCAAAATTTTAAGCTTTTATTTATTGATGATCAAGTCAAAGTAATGATCGCAAAAAATATTTAGTGTATGACACTCGCTTTTTTAACATAAATTGTCTTTGTAATTAAAAAACCGGCAAAATCACCGGTTTAATTATTTGTATAATCTGTTTTAAAACAACCAACACTTGAGACTTAAAGATTTGTTTCTTAAACAATTACAGCCCGGCAAAAACAAGATCAGATTCAACCACTTGAGCCGCTGCCAACTCAACAGTTACCTCATCACCAGGTTTCACCGCTAAAACATCTGAAGCAACTAAAGTAAGTATGATCTTATCATCAAGTTGTTGGCCAGGATCCGACTCGAAGGAGTTCAGATTCATCACCTTACTTCTATTGGTTGACTTATTTAATATTTTTACCCTTTTTATTGATCCTGTCTTAAACGCAGAAAAAAGCTGTTGCAACAGGCCCCTGCTGACAGCAACCTCTTCCTTCATTTGATCCAGTTGAGCTTTGTAAGCTGGTTTCATTGTTTCAACTATAAGAATCACGCCCTTGCCATCACGGCGAATCTCACGATTTATTGCTGTAGTTGCTTGAACCAAGACAGGTTTTGAAACAGGTATAGTTGCTTGTACTGGCTGTTCTTTAACCGCTTGGATAGCTTTTTCAAGTTTTTTATTAGCGACACTCAGTGACATATTCAGGAGCTGAACATTAATCTTTTGCTCGCAAATTAACAGCATATAACTACTCTGTACTGGACGCACGATAATTCTGCC
>JBGSQR010000088.1:0-6149 GCA_041737975.1 Geobacterales bacterium
GAAACAGCCAGAAGTAACTGGGGCCGCAGGGCGGTGGTTGATTCTTCAGGCAAGGCGCTGAACGATGGCAGAATGTTGGCTGGTGCGCTGGCTATGAGCTGGAAGCTGGAAGCTAAAATTGGGGAGCCGAAACATGTGGGGCTGTTGCTGCCGCCTTCAGTTGGTGGTGCGTTGGTAAATCTGGCCTTGTCAATGCTGGGAAAGGTTCCGGTTAACCTTAACTATACGCTGTCTGAGGCATCCATTGCTTCGATCATCAAACAGTGCGGAATAACTAAAATTATTACATCAAAGGTGTTTCTGGAAAAGATGTCTGTTTTTGCCCAGCTGGAAGGGCTAATTCTGCTTGAAGATGTAGTGCCGACCATTAGCGGAACAGAAAAGCTGGCTGCCTTTCTGAAGGCCCGTTTGATGCCGCTCTCCACGCTGGGGATTAGTGAAGGATTCAGTGCCGACACTGTTGCAACGTTGATTTTCTCATCCGGAAGTACTGGCGAACCCAAAGGGGTCATGCTGACCCATCACAATATCATGTCCAATATTGAAGCTCTGCGTATGGTATTTCGGGTTGATCTGAACGACAATATCTGTTCGGCTCTGCCGTTTTTTCATTCTCTGGGATTCACCGCCACGCTCTGGTTCCCGTTGGTGAGCGGTTTTTCGGTGGTCTATCACAACAACCCCATGGATGGTGAGAAGATCGCCCAGATGGCCAGGGAGAATAAATCGACCCTGCTGTTGGCCACCCCCACATTCCTGCTGGCCTATCTGCGCCGGGCCAGGAAGGAGGATTTTGCCACCCTGCGGCTGGTCATCACAGGTGCAGAAAAGCTCAAGTCCAAAGTGGCCGATGCCTTCCAGGAAAAGTTCGGAGTGCGCCCCATGGAAGGTTACGGTGCAACCGAGCTTTCTCCGGTTATTACGCTCAGTCTGCCGGATGTTGAATTTGATGGAGTAGCCCAGTATGGTTCCAAGGATGGCAGTGTCGGGCATCCGATCCCCGGTGTGGCAATTCGCGTAGTTGATATTGATAGCGGTGCATTGTTAAAGCCGGGGCAGCCGGGACTGATTCTGGTAAAAGGGCCCAATGTGATGCTCGGCTACCTTGGGCGGGATGATAAAACCGCTGAAGTGGTAAAGGATGGCTGGTATGTGACCGGTGATATTGGAGTTATGGATGAAGACGGGTTTATCCGTATTACTGACAGACTTTCACGATTCAGCAAGATCGGTGGCGAGATGGTGCCGCACGGTGTGGTGGAGGATGAGTTGCAGACGCGACTGGGGCAGACCGGCGTGCTGGCTGTAACTTCGGTGCCGGATGAAAAGAAGGGTGAGCGGTTGATGGTTATCTTTGCCAGAGAAGCTGCAGATGCTGAAACTTTGCACAAACTTATGACGGAAAGTCCGTTGCCCAATCTCTGGAAGCCGGGACGTGACAGTTATATACCGGTTGATAATCTGCCCATGCTCGGTACTGGCAAGCTGGATTTGAAAGGGTTGAAGGATATAGCTTTGTCTTCTTGTGGGTAGCAGATTGAAAAGGGTGTTTGGCTATTCAAATGTAAAGCGTATAGACGATCTTTTGAGATGTTCAAACAATGGATGTAAAATATACATTTTATGAATAGTAATTTTTGTATAAAATCCAAGCCCAAAACAAATAAACTAAATTAAATTAGACTGTTATCTTTGTAATATGGTTTTGGCATGTTCCCTGTAAAGTATTCAATATATCAACATTGAATACAGAAAGGAGCAAGTCATGGAAACCTTCCTTATAAAACTCGCGGTAGCAGTAATTCCCCTGATTTCAATTGTAGCTGTAATAATACTTTGTGATGCCCACACCCGTAAACGCATGCTTGTTGTCTGTAGGGGAAGAAGAGCACGCAAGGGGATTATGCAGGCTTTTGCAGCTGGCATCATGTTTAGATGAAACTGGAAAATATGGAAAGTGAACAAAAAAAACCCGTCAACAGATTCTTGGCGGGTAGGAGGAACTCTTATATAAGGGGTTTTGGGTTTAGTTGAATGTTCCACTAAACAGGCTGGCACGCCAAGTTACATTGGTCTGTTTTGTGGAAGGATTTTCCGTCAGATCCGGTATTACTGCCGGAATGGCAAACTTTACCTTGCCGTTTTCATATTCAGCAAAGGAACGGCTGGTTTTGGCAACACCGTAAACTGTACCAAGAATAATACCACCGGCTGCTCCATATGCAATGTTGTCAAGATGGTCTGCCGGTTTTTTGGTGAATACCATCAGGGCTCCACCTACCAGAGCGCCGACTGCTCCGCCGTAAAAGGCGCTTCTGAATGTTTCGCGTAAGGCGTTGTCGTCAGCAAAGGCGTTGCTTGAAAAGCTGACAATGGTAACAAGGGTTAGCAGAGTAATGATCCGGTTTTTAAGTTTCATGTGTCTTTCCTCGCTATGATGTAGTCTTGTTGTATTATTCATTAGCAAGTTGGATGCCAGAATTTAAAATGTTCTGAATTGATATAAAGTGGCCATATTTTAGGTTGTTATGTTTTTAGTTTGATACAGGTGGTTTTGTTTGGATGAAAAATTTGAGGTAAAAATGACACGGTGTGTTGATTGTGCAACAGTAATGAGTAAAAATGAAGCAGAAAGATGGTGTGCAATCAGTGTCAGGTTTGGGCCAGTACTTTTTTAATAGCTTCATTAAGTTTGCTGATATCAAAAGGCTTTTGAATATAATTGACTCTGTTTTCCAGGATTCCCTTCTGAGATATGATTTCGGATGTGTAGCCTGACATATATAGGACTTTTACTCCACTCCGCACTGAGTCGATAACCTGCATCATTTCTTTGCCACTCATGCCTGGCATGATAACATCGCTCAAAATGAGATCTGTTTTTATGTTTGGGTCCCTGAATAACTCAATGGCTTCCAGAGGAGAAGCCATTGTGATTACTTTGTATCCGTGTTGCTGCAGCATCAGTGCGATCATTTTTCGAACGCTTTCCTCATCTTCTACTACCAGAATAGTCCCGGAACCGCTTTGTAAAGCAGTTTCAGATTGTAACTCCTGAATTGTTTCATCAATCAGCTTCGGTAGATAAATATTAAATGTGGTGCCTTGGCCAATTTGGCTGGAAACCTCAATAAAGCCGGCATTCTGGGAGACAATCCCGTAAATTGTGGCCAGGCCCAGGCCGGTTCCTTTACCGACGTCCTTGGTTGTGAAAAATGGTTCAAAAATATTGCGGAGAGTTTCCTTGCTCATTCCTGTACCGGTATCTGTGAAGGAAGCACAAATATAATCTCCGGGTTTAGCTTCCAGGGAATCAGGATGATTGTTTTCAGTAATATGGATGTTTGTTGTGGTAATTGAAAAAGAGCCCCCATCGGGCATAGCGTCACGGGCATTAATCGCCAGGTTCATGACAATCTGGTCAATCTGTACAGGGTCAATTCTGATTTGCCACAAGTCTTTACCGGGCTGGAATGAAAAAACAATATCCTCGCCAATAAGATGGGAAAGGGCGTTCTGAGAGTTTTTAATGGCACTGTTCAGATCGATTGTTTTCGGGGAAATTATATCCTGGCGGGAAAAGGCCAGCAACTGCCGGGTAATATCCCGTGAGTGCAGGGCTGCCGTGGTGATTTCGTCAAGCTGGTGCCATAATCTGGAATCGTCCGTCAATTCCATTTTTGCCATTTCGGCGTATCCCAGAATTATAGAGAGCTTATTGTTAAAATCATGTGCCACACCCCCGGCCAGCCTGCCTATGGATTCCATTTTAAGGGCCTGCTGGAGCTGTTTTTCCAGCTTTTTCTGTTCAGTTACATCAAGCATGATGGAAAGCAGTCTCTGCTGTCCGTCAACAGTGATCGGCTCACAGTAATAGAGACATTCCAGTGACTGCCCACTTTTACTTGTAGCTTTCAGCTCCAGCCCGGAACAACGATTCTCTTCCTTCAGTTCCAGTTGTACCCGGTTCCACTCTTCAGCCGTTATCCAGTTCAGTTGGACGGGTGTTCTGCCAAGCACTTCTTCCCGGCTGTATCCGGACAATTTGGAAAAAACAAAGTTTATATCCAGGAATGAACCATTGTCCCATTCGCTGATCATCATCATTACCGGGGCATTTTTAAAAGCCTTGGAAAAAAACTCTTCGCTGGCTTCAATTTTTTTTCTGGTCAATGTGTTCTGATTTACATGGCGATATATAAGTGCATAGAGCAGTGCAGCGGTAAGGAATATGTACATCATCCCTTTGTAGATTGCGATCTGTGTCATCAGATCCGGATCGCGAACCATCCAGCCCAGAATGGTGTCTGAAAAATATATCCAGAGTGTGCCAAAAAGAGTGTATACCCCGACTATCTTAATGACCGGCTGGTGGTCTGATTTAGCAAGTTTTTGGTGCATTATTGCTCCAACTTGGTGAGTACTCTTCAGAAAGAGTGTCACATATCAAAGGTTGTATGATTCTACCACGATTCAATCATTGATTTAGCCAGATTTATTTCATCTTCTGTGGAATTGATCAGCCCGTCCAGCCTTGCGGCAAGCAGCCGTTCCAATATCTCACCAAACAGAGGACCTTTCTGTAAACCAAGTTCCTGTAATGCCTTGCCCCCTAATTCACTTCTGACGTTACGCAGTCTGGTCAGATAGAGTGAAATGTATCTACGGACCTGATCATTCCTTGCCCTGGCAGCAAGATACAGTAGCATCTCCATTGGCAGGCCTCTCAGGAGGACATAAATTTCGCTGTTGCGGATTGATTTATCGCGTTTGAGCCTGCGCTGCATGATATCAAGAATTGTCTGAACTCTGTGGCGGTAAGCAAAAATCTTGCTGCTCATTCGTCCGGGGACGTTCAGACGCTGACAGGTCTGTTCGAATTCGTCCTGTTTCAGGCAGTCTGTCAGTGCCAGAAAATATACCTGCCATTGTTCACATGTTTCATCCAGGTAGAGCAGTCTGAACCAGGCAAGCAACTGGGATGTTTCGCGCAATATACGCCCGGTTTCCGGAACCAGTTTAAGTTTGGTATGAATTGATGAAAGCAGGCCGAATGTTGCCATGCGGTTTATGGCATTTTCCGGATTGAGTTCGTTGAATATCTGAATAAGTTCGCTTAACAGCCGTTTACCGCCGACTTTTTCCAGTACATTCATGCGTACCGCATTACGGATCAGATTTTCAGTATGTGGCGCAATACGGAATCCGAGTCTCTGTTCAAAGCGAATGGCCCGAAAAACCCTGGTCGGGTCTTCCACAAAGGACAGGTTGTGCAGAACCCTGACCGTTCGTTCCTGAAGATCCTGTTGTCCGCCAAAGTAGTCCGTAAGGACCCCGAACCGGTCGTTATTGATGCAAAAGGCCAGGGTATTGATGGTAAAGTCGCGCCGGTAGAGGTCATGACGTAGTGATGAGCGTTCTACGGAAGGCAACATGCCGGGTGATTCATAGAATTCCAGGCGTGTGCTGGCCACATCAACCTTGTTTCCGTCAGGGAGCACAACCACAGCTGTTCCAAAGGCCTTGTGGCTGCGAACCCTGCCGTTGTTATCAGCCGAAAAATGTTCAGCAAAGAAGATGCCGTCACCCTCGACCGTCACATCCAGATCAAGGTTCTCCGCTCCCAGCAGTGTGTCTCGGACAAAACCTCCCACTGCATAAACCTGGAGTCCCAGCTCGTCGCCGGTTTTTCCCAGTCTGTGCAGAAGGCTAACTATGTTGCCGGACAGCTGTTTGTTGATCAGTCCGGCAATATTGCGGTTTTTTGACGGATGGGCCAGTGAATCCAGGTCATACAACGCTTCCGGCTGGCCCCGGCGACCGCCATACATGTGTCGCAGCAGGTCTGTGCGCGTAACCGCTCCGATCAGCTGTTCTCCTTCAAATACCGGCACAAAGCGCCTGTTGCCTTCGACCATGTATTCCTGAATTTCGGAGATTGTGGTGAAGGTTGAGGCCCGCAGGAACTCGGTGTGCATGAAGTCACTGACCGGAGATTCCCCCAGATCATGATAAAGGGCTTTGTCAACGATCTTGCGGGAAATGATACCGAGCATCTGATCTTCCTGTATGACCGGCATGGCATTGCAATTGTAGCGTGTCAGTTGCTCCCTGGCCTCGTTAATGGTCAGGGTGACCGGCATGGTTTT
>JBGSQR010000415.1:0-5611 GCA_041737975.1 Geobacterales bacterium
AGGTGGAATTCCTTCACGCCGTCCTTCATGCGCCAGGGCAAGGTCCAGCCGTTGAGCGTCGTCACCGGATTATAAGGACGTCCGCTGTTCGGCATCAGGGGAGGCATAGTGGCCGGGCTGGTCTGTACAACCGGCTCCGGAAGCGCGGCCATGACAACGCGACTGACAGCGGAGGCTGCCAGAGTGCCGCCTGTAATCCCCAAGGCCTTGATGAACTGTCTCCTGGTAGTCATTGTAGCTGCCCTCTTATAGTAAATTAAATTTTATCAGTGTGCGGCAGAATCAGATCCCCTGCTGTTGGCTGACGGAGCGTCTAACCGGATCATTGCCGGCTTGCCCATCAAAGACGCCTGCAAAGCAGCCTCGGCAAGCCAGAACTGCTGTCCGGCCGTAATTGCGGCCCTGACGCTGCCGACCTGGTCACGCGAGTCTGCCAGCAGCTCAAACACACTGATCAGCATGCCGTTGTAGCGCAGCATGTTTTCTTCAGAAATAGTCTTGCGTAGCGGCAGAACTTCATCCCGATAGTGCCTGGCGATATCGTATGCTGTCCTGTAACCTGAATAAGCTTCGCGAAGACTTGAACCGGCCGATCGCATGGCTGCTTCGAACCGGTATGCGGCAGCCAGCACCCTGGCATTCACACCATCCCGCTGCAGATCCCCCCAATCAAACAGAGGCAGCCGCACACTGACCTCAAAACCGCGTCTGGTATTGCTATTATGTTCCGCATTATCAAAAATGGTGTCGTACCGCAGGCCTAACTCCACATCCGTAAAACTGGTCAACAGGTTCAAACCCTGCACTTTGGAAACAGCTTCCAGCTCGGCCCGGGCGATCTTTATGTCGAGCCTGCCGCTGCTGGCCGCCTTGCCGACATCGTCCGGTGAACGTGCTTCCATTGGCAAGTCCGGCAACCTGTCAGGCAATACCAATGTTTGAGCCTGGGCGTCGGTCAAACCAAGGATACGGATCAGCTCTTCCCTTGTGGAGATGGCCATGTGCTGTGCTGTGGCCCATTGTGTTGCGGCATCGGCATAGAATGCCTGCTGTCGCGCCCGCTGCAGCTTGTTGAAATTTCCAACCGCATGCAGACGACGCGCCAGTTCTGCGCCTGCTTGGGCAGCATCATTGACCTGTCTGGCGTAAACCTGCTGCTGCTTGGCTGCCACCGCCCTGACCCAGGCCTGCCGCACCTGCGTAACCTGATCGATGACGCTGCCGGTCAGGTGCAGCTGCGATAGCTCAATCTGTTGTTGGGCGATCTGGTAGCGTTGCGGATAGGTCAGCAGATCAAGCAGGGCAACCGTCAGCAGTCTTCCAATCTCCAGTTCATGAGCTGAAACCAGCCGTTCAAATGTAAAAACCGGGTTTACTATGCGCCCGGTCTGTGCCGCACTGGCCGCATCAGCCCAGTTCTGTGCCAGCATGGCCTGCAATTCCGGGCTGTTGACAAGCGCCAGCCTGACGGCCTCTTCCTGGCTGAGCGGTTTTTTCAGGATTTCACCGGCGGCCTGCTCCAGCTTTTCACGCTGTGCTTTAGTTTGAGCCAGCTGAAGATTACCCTGTGTAAAACCGGCGGCGTCCAGATTTGTTCTGACAAGAGAACCATCAAAATCGACAGTGGCGCAAGCGGACAATACTGCCAGCAGATACAGCGCAGAAAAGAATTTAATACAGTTGCTCAAGCCGACTCCCTGACTCACGGCTTGCCTCCGTGTCCAGCATGCGGATCCGTGCCTGCCGGTGGTCCGGCCGGCTTGCCGGCTGCATCAGCTTGTTGCGCTTCTTTGGCATAGAAGCGCCACCCGCCGATTTTTTCAACGGCATCATTGGCTTCACGCCAGGGCAGCAGCGGCTGCTCTTTAAAAGGCTGGTATTGGGTAAAGATGGAAAAATACTGCAGAGGGGTAGCGGTTGAAGCGGAACTGACCGGGGCGGTCGGAACCGCCCCTGGCATGGGCTGGGCATGGGCAAATGCAACAGTCAACAATACTGACATAGGCAGAAACCATTGGAGAGTGTGTAATCCCATTAAAACCTCGACTTACAATCGGTCAGTGTTTCATACCTGAATAGTGCAATCGGCCCTTTTTCAAGTCCCGCTTTTTCATCAGTACAAAAATAACCGGCGTCATGATCAGGACATGCACTGCTGAAGATATCATACCACCGATCATCGGCGCGGCAATCGGCTTCATTACATCGGCACCTGTGCCGGTTGACCACATGATCGGGATCAGACCCAGCAGAGCCACGGCCACGGTCATCAGCTTGGGACGCAGGCGCAGCACAGCCCCCTCGAAGGTGGCATCATAGATATCCTGTTCCGTGCAAGGCCCGTTGATAAGCTTCTTATCCAGCGCCTCATGCAGGTAGATCACCATTACCACCCCGGTTTCCACGGCAATGCCGTACAGGGCGATGAATCCGACCCAGACCGCAACGGACAGGTTATAACCGAGCGCCGAGACCAGATAGACCCCTCCCACCAGGGCAAACGGCACCGACAGCATGACCATGCTGGCTTCCAGAGCCGAACGGAAGGTAAAGTAAAGCAGAATAAAGATAATTACCATCCCCAGCGGCACCAATATCTGCAGGCGGGCCTTGGCGCGAATCTGATTCTCCCACTGACCGGACCAGGCCACATAGTATCCGGGCGGCAGCTTGAGGTTCTGCTCCAGCACCTGTTTGGCTTCGGTTACAAAACCGCCCATATCACGGTCGCGCACATTCAGGAAAACCAGTGATCGCAGCAGCCCACCCTCACTGTTGATTTCCGGCGCACCGGTGGATATTTTAAGCTTGGTTACCAGGGACAGCGGCACCTGGGCCCCTTCCATGCTTGAGACCAGGATGCGGCGGATGGCCGGAATATTATCGCGGTAGTCGCGCAGGTAACGGATGCGGATCGGGAAGCGGTTACGCCCTTCAACTGTTGTGGAGAGCATCTCACCACCGAGCGCTGTTTCTATAATGCTCTGTATATCGCCAACACTGACTCCATAGCGGGCAGCGGCCTCGCGGTCGATGTCGATATCGATGTAGTTTCCGCCGGTGACCCGTTCTGCCACAACATCGGCGGCGCCCGGAATCGGCTTAAGGATCGCTTCGGCCTGGATCGCCAGATCTTTGAGTATATTCAGATCACTGCCGAAGATCTTGACCCCCAGGTCTGTCCGGACTCCGGTGGAAAGCATGTTGATACGGTTGATGATCGGCTGGGTCCATCCGTTGCGAACCCCGATCTGCTGCAGCTTGGCATCCAGTTCAGCCACGATATCGGCCTTCTTGACCCCCGGTCGCCACTTGTCTTTGGGTTTGAGAATGATGATCGACTCAAACATGGAAACCGGTGCCGGGTCGGTAGAGGTTTCGGCCCGTCCGACCTTGCCGAGTACATGCTCCACCTCCGGGACGCTCTTGATGATCGTATCCTGCACCTGGATGATACGCTTGGCCTCAGTGATGGAGACGTTGGGGAGCGTAACCGGCATATAGAGTAGTGATCCTTCATCAAGCGGCGGCATGAATTCACTACCCAGTTTCATGAACATCGGCACCGCAATCAGCAAAGCCACAATATTAAGCGCAATAGTAGTCTTCTTCCAGACCAGCACCCACCTGATAACCGGGGAATAGAGCCTGATAAAAAATGTCGAAACAGGGTTGGCGCTCTCAGGTGGCATCTTGCCGCGCATGAAGTAGTACATCAGCACCGGCACCAGCGTGATGGCAATCATGGCCGATCCCATCATGGAGAAGGTTTTGGTGAAAGCGAGTGGATGGAATAGTTTCCCTTCCTGTCCTTCCAGCAAAAAGACCGGCACAAAGGAGAGCACGATGATCGCGAGGGAGAAGAATATCGCCCGTCCTACCTGCTTGGCTGAAGCAATGACCGTTTCCAGTCGCTTGCCGGCCCGCTCCTCGGGCGGCATTTCGGAAAGGTGGCGATAGCAGTTCTCTACCATGATGACTCCGGCATCCACCAACACACCGAAAGCGATAGCAATACCACCCAGTGACATGATGTTCGAGCTGACTCCCATCAGTTTCATGGTAATGAAAGCAATCAGCACGGAGATCGGCAGGGTCAGGACAATGACAAGGGCGCTCTGGAAGTGGAGCAGGAAGATCAAAATCACCAGTGAGACGACAACCGATTCCTCCAGCAGGTTTTTCTTCAGGGTATCGATGGCCCGCTGAATCAGGTCGGAACGATCATAAGAGACCATTATTTTCACACCGGGCGGCAACCCTTTTTCCAACTCCTTGATCTTTACCTTGACCCGGTCGATGACATCCTTGGCGTTCTCGCCGTAGCGCATGACGACGATACCGCCAACTGCTTCGCCTTCGCCGTTCATTTCCAGAAGACCACGCCTGATTGCGCCACCGGTTTGTACTGTGCCCAGATTTTTGACGTAGATTGGCGTACCGCGCATGTCGGCACCGACAACGATATTTTCAAGGTCGGCCTTCGACTTGACATATCCACGGCCACGGATCAGGTACTCGGCATCGGCCTGTTCGATCAGCTTGCCACCGACGTCTTTATTAGAAGCTTTAACGGCATCCATGACCTTGGATACTTTGATGTTGTAACCGAGCAGCTTGGTCGGGTCGAGATCAATCTGATATTCCCGCACCAGTCCACCGATGGAGGCAACTTCGGCGACACCCTGAACAGTGTTGAGCTGGTAGCGGACGAACCAGTCCTGCAGGGTACGCAGCTGCTCCAGGTCATACCCCTTGCCCTCAATGGTGTACCAGAAGACATGACCGACGCCGGTGCCATCCGGACCAAGAGTCGGAACGACTCCGGGAGGAAGAAGCGAGGCAGCGTAGTTCAACCGTTCCAGCACGCGGGTTCTGGCCCAGTAAATGTCAGCTTTATCCTCAAAAATGACGTAGATCATTGAGAAACCGAAGGCGGAGGAGGCCCGCACGGCCCTTACTTGAGGCAAGCCCTGCAGGTTAACTGCCAGCGGATAGGTGACCTGATCCTCAACTACCTGTGGCGAGCGCCCCGGATAATCGGTAAAAACAATTACCTGGTTGTCGGATAAGTCCGGGATAGCATCCACCGGTGTTTTGTAGACTGACCAGGTGCCCCAGGCGATGATCAAGCCAAACATCATCAGGATAATGACCCGGTTGCGGGCGGAATATTCAATAATTTTTTCAATCATAAAAGAGATCCTTGTCGGGCTAGAAGTCTTTGCCGGGTAAAACTACATCTTCATGTCGTCCATTTTAAGTGACTTCTTTACCGAGGGCTGCTGCGCCGGAGGTGTACCATGACCCTCATGACCTCCCTGTGCCGGTTGCTGGGTTGCACCTGGTGCTGCTGCCGGTGCCTGTTGGCCCTTGGCATCCGGTTTGCCGCCGGTGTGCTTGCTGTGATCCTGACCGCCGCCACCTTTGAGCTGCGATTCAGAGTCGATCAGGTAACCACCGGAAACCGCAACTTTGTCACCCGACTTGAGGCCGGATAGAATCTGTATTTTGTCATTACTTGTCTGCCCAACCTGAACATCACGTGGCTCAAACATTCCCGTTGAGGTTTCAACCCAGACAACCTGACGCTTGCCGGTGTCAATTACGG